>CAZHEM010000016.1:0-29419 GCA_964531725.1 uncultured Acetatifactor sp. | reverse complement strand
CCCCTGTTTCCGCCGTGAGAGGGCGGCGTCTTAACCGCTTGACCAACGAGCCATGTTATCATCACCGCTTTTGTTTTGCCTGTATCAGCGGTACTTGCTTATAATAATACATCTTGAGAAAAATTGCAAGCATTTTTTTGAAAATTTTCTACAATTTTTTTGCGTTTATTTTTTGACGGAATTACGAATTTGATTTTTGTTGGATTTTCACTATATAAGCTACTTATGACTGTTGATAAGTGCGATTATTAGGAAGAAAAGTTTCAAAAAACACAAATTGCACAAATTATGCGACTTTTATGACAATATTCTCAAAATATTGAAAATATATTTACAATGTGGCATAATATTCCTGTGTAACTTGTAGTTTAATGCATAATTTTAAGGGTAGTTGAATATGGGCGAGGTAAGAACACAGAAACCATTAGTTTTAATTGCAGAGCACACAGAGATGAACAGCTCTATTATGCAAGCAATGTTGGGAGCTGAATTTGATACTGTGTTAGTACAAGATGGTGTGCAAGCAGTAAAATTGTTAGAGGACATGCATGATAGAATATCAATGGTGCTCCTTGATGCAACCATGCCTAGGATGACAGGCATCGAAGTGCTAGAGATTATGAATGAAAAGGGATGGATTGATGAGATCCCTGTTATGATGATGCCGGGGGATGATTCTTCTGAAGTGGTGGATAGGGCATACGAACTTGGAGCCATTGAGTATTTAAGTCACGTTATGAACCGAAGACACTTGAGAAAGCGTGTCAATAATGTATTGCAGATTTTTGAAAAAAGAAAACAGGCATTACAGTTAGTGGAACAAGAGAATGCAAAACTGGCAGAAGAACGGTATCGTCTATTAAATATGGATGATTTGACGGGTTGTTTAAATTTTGCAGGCTTTAAGGAGAAAGCACGCTGGTTAATGTTGCGTAATCCTGATTTGCAGTATGAATTATGGTATTGCGATATTAAACAGTTCAAGTTGATAAATGATGCATTTGGATATGCCAATGGTGACCGTCTGTTACGTGGATGGGCACGAATGATATCGGAACAATTAGATGATAACGAGATTGTTGGACGTGTCAATGCAGACAATATGATGGTATTGGCTTATACCAGAACTGGGGAGCCAGTGGGTACTCGTTTTATGCAGGCATGTGAACGCATAAAAGGGTATTTAAATGAGCCGGGAATTACATATGATATTGAGATTGCAGGTGGAGTGTATCTGGTAAAATCAGAAGATATGAAGAATCCAGATGTGAATCTAATGATGGATATGGCGAACGTTGCCCAGAAGAGTGTGAAGAATCATATGGGGAGTTCTTTTGCGCTATATACAGATGTAATGTGGACAAACAAGCTACGTGAATCTAAGATTAGCAGGCATTTGGAAAGTGCAATGGCACGTGGTGAGATTGCCATTTGGTTGCAACCACAATACAATTATTCTACGGGAGAATTAGTGGGAGCAGAGGCGTTGTGTCGTTGGAATCATTCTATGATGGGCTTTATCTCTCCGGGAGAATTTATTCCCATATTGGAGCGTACGGGACAGATTGCGAAGTTAGACCGTTATGTGTGGGAACAGACATGTCGTTGCGTAAGAAAATGGATGGATGATGATCCTACTTATAATCTGGCATTATCTGTTAATGTATCTCGTATGGATATTCGTGAAGTGGGATTCCTTAATTATATGAAGTATCTTATTGAAAAATATGAGATACCGCCTGCTTTGTTACGATTAGAGATTACAGAAAGTGCCTACATGGATGAGGCAGAACAGCTTATTGATATTGTAAAAAGACTACAAGATATGGGCTTTGTAGTAGAGATGGATGACTTTGGAAGTGGTTATTCTTCCCTAAACATGTTAAAAGAAGTGCCTGTAGACGTGCTGAAACTGGATATGAAATTCTTAAGTGAAAAGGGAGACGAATCCAGAGGAGGCAGTATTTTAAGTGCGATTATTCGTCTGGCTCATACCTTGGAGATTCCTGTTATTGCAGAAGGTGTGGAAACCTTTGAACAGGCAAATTTCTTGAAAAACTTAGGCTGCAAGATTATGCAGGGATATTGTTTCTCCAAACCTTTGCCATTGGAGGAGTTTGAAAAATTAATTGATGGGCAAAGAGTGGGAGATATTCCTCACAGCTTTAATGGTCCTGGATTAAAAAATCTAAATGAGGTAATGGACTCTAAGAGTAATAGTTCTTTTGTATTTGATACCTGTATTGGTGGAGCAATGCTGATTGAGTATGACGGAATTCATGTGGATGCAGTTATGGTTAATGATGCATTCTTTGAAGCTGTTGGAGTTAGTAGAGAACGCTTTGACGCTGTTCGCCGTGATTTGTTGTCAGAAATGGATAGTTATACAGCTAATCGTTTGCGTCAGATTTTGAATGCGGCAATTGCTAACGGTACTGCTAATGATATTGGACATAAGATGGCAAATGGTAGATATTTGAGCGTAAAATATCGAAAAGTATCTCAAGGAGCTCATAGCCATGTGCTTTTTGCACTAATAGAAGACATCACAACTAGCTATGAAGTGCAACAGAAGCTGGATGAGGTTACTCACGAGTTATACTCGCATATGGATTTGATGCCAGGCGGCTTCTTCCGTTATGATGCGGATGGTGAACAACGTTTTACCTTTGTTAGTACTAGTATGCTAGATATGTTGGGATATGAACTGGAAGAATTTTTGATTAAGTTCAATGGCTGCTTCCCAGATATGGTATATGAGGAAGACCGAGAAAGAGTAATGCGTGAGCTGGATGATGAGATTGCAGAAGGTGTAGATACTCGCTGTGAATATCGTATTGAATGTGCAGATGGAAGTTTAAAATGGGTATATGATGTAGGCCGACTGATTACGGATGATACTGGTAAACGTTGGTATTATGTTGTAATAACCGATATGGATAATAAGAAGGAAGAATTGCTTGAGCAAACATGGCAAAAGAGCATGTACCAGACTTTGGCAGAGCTTCCGGGTATGATTACCTATGATTACAATCCTAAGTCGGATGAATTGACTGTTCGTGTGGCCAATAAAAATGGACAGCTAGAGACCATTCAGACCTCGCATATCGTGGGCAATTTGGAAGACCAGCATTGGTTGTCGCCTGAGAGTGCACGGGATTTTGTGAACGAGATGCGTAAAGCCCTAAATATGCCAATGAATGGAACGGTAGAATTCAAGGGACGCTTTAATGGGCAACAGAATTACCGTTGGTATCGCGCATATTTTACCAGTGTTGCTGATGAGAATGGAAAGGTGTATCGTATTGCAGGTCGTGCTGATGACATTGAGCGTGATAAGAGACAGATTATGGATTGGAAGAATCAGGCACAGAAGGATGTTATGACAGGATTACTCAATCATGATTCTTCATTACAATACATCGAAGGGCTACTGAGAGAAGGTAATGGTGGAATTATGTTCTTGGTGGATGTTGATAACTTTAAACAAATCAACGACACCTATGGACATATTCGAGGAGACGAAATCTTAATACAAGTCTCGAATACATTACGCGAAGTGTTCCGCAAAGGAGATGTGGTTGGACGCTTTGGAGGGGATGAATTCATTATGTTTATTCCGGGCGAACAAGGTATAAAATTGGCAGGCTCCAAGGCGGATGAGATTATACGCAAGATAAATGAAATAGAGATTGATGACGGTATTTATACCAAATGTAGTATAGGTGTAGCTGTTGCGAATAATGTAGATATGTCTTCGGTGGAATTATTTGCGCAGGCAGATAGTGCATTATATGATTCTAAACGAAAAGGAAAGGGCATTTATACCATATTTGAACCTCTCTTAATTGATGCAGAACAATATAATCAGTAATAAAAAGTTCTTGTTGGCAAGGTGAGCTGACAAGAACTTTTTTGTGAATAAAATGTCAAAAACGAAGAATGTATTAATATGCAAAAATGACTATTTTTTTGCAAAAAAGCACTTCCATATTGTGAAATGTGTGCTATAATTAGTACCAAAGTCACAGAAAACGAGGGGTAAGAATTTATGGATTTTAACCGAAAAAAGGTCAGATTGGGTGAATTACTTGTGAATAGTGGCATGATATCCCAGTCACAATTAGATGAAGCTTTGGGGAATCCAAGAAGAGCGGGTAAGAAATTAGGCGAATTTTTAATAGATGAAGGCATCGTAACAGAAGAGAATTTAGCGAGGGCGCTTAGTAGACAGCTGAATCTGGAGATGGTAGATCTGCAGAATATAGCGGTGGATACCAACGCCCTTAATCTTGTGCCTGTAAATGTATTAAAGAAGAATAAAGTATTTCCATTTGGTTTCCGTGAGGACAATATCAATGTGTTAAAGGTGGCAATGGCAGACCCATTGGATTACAATGCTCAGGATGACATTACTATCATTACCAACTATCAGATTGAGCCAGTAGCGTCAACAAATCGAAGCATTATGCTTGCTATTGATAAGTATTATGGTCAGGAAGAGGTATCTTCCGTATTGGATGCCTATGCTAGAGAGAAGCGATTGGATGTGGAAGAGGACCAGATGACAGAAGAGAACGTAAATAGTTCTCCAATCGTTATTTTGGTAAAAGAGATGATTGAACAGGCGGTAAGACAGCGTGCTTCCGATATTCATATTGAGCCATTGGAGAATCGTATTCGTGTAAGGTATCGTATTGACGGTGCGCTGTATGAGAGAGCTCGATACAACAATACCGTATTACCAGCTATTATTGCTCGTATTAAGATTATCGGTGGTATGGATATTGCGGAGAAGAGAAAACCACAGGATGGTCGTATTACTCAGATTGTAGACCGAGTAGAATATGACATTCGTGTCTCTACTTTACCTACTGTATATGGAGAGAAGGTCGTAATGCGTCTGGCTGCTAAGATGGCACTTACCAAGGAAAAGAGCCAGTTGGGATTAAAGGCACATGAACTAGAACAGTTTGATTATATATTAAAGAATCCACATGGAATTTTGCTTGTTACAGGTCCTACCGGTAGTGGTAAATCAACCACACTTTATACCGCATTGAACGAGTTAAACAAAGAAGACGTGAATATTATTACTGTAGAAGACCCTGTGGAAGCCAATATTGATGGTATCAATCAGGTGCAGGTGAATACCAAGGCAGATTTAACCTTTGCTAGTTCCTTGCGTTCTATCTTACGTCAGGACCCTGATGTTATTATGATTGGTGAGATTCGAGACGAAGAGACGGCACGTATTGCAGTACAGGCATCTATTACAGGACATTTGGTGGTAAGTACCTTACATACCAACTCGGCAGCTAATACCATTACTCGTCTAGAGGATATGGGTATAGAGCCATACTTAATTGCAGATTCTGTCATTGGTGTCATTGCGCAGCGACTGGTGCGTCGTTTGTGTCCTGCATGTAGAAGACCAGTGCTGGCTACCAAGGATGAAAAAGAATTCATGCAGTTGGACCCAGATGCAGAGGTTACTATCTATGAGCCATGTGGTTGCTCGAAATGTGACAACACAGGTTACAGAGGACGAATTGGTGTCTACGAGATTATGAAGATGACACCGAAGCTTAAGACTATCATTAGTAAAAAGCAAGGAGCAGATGCATTGAAAGCTCAGGCTATGGAAGATGGTATGAGAACGCTTAGAATGAGTGCATCCGAATATGTATTAGATGGTATCACTTCTTATTCAGAGATGGTGAAAGTGTCCTTTGACATCTAAGATAAGTAATAGAAGGAACAACTGGAGGAAATAAAATGGCACTTTTTGGATATAAGGCAATTGATAAAGCAGGTAATGAAGTAAAGGGTAGCGTAGAAGCCCCTAGCGTGGAAGAAGCAAAACAAGACCTGCGACGTCAAGGCTTGATGATTATCAGTGTGACCAAACAGAACTTTTGGACAAAAGAATTAAAGCTCAATGTGGGTAAACCACCCACACCTAGAGATCTGAGCGTTATGTGTAGACAGTTTGTCAGTATGAGTAAGGCGGGCGTAAGCATCTTGGATGCCCTGCGAATGTTGGCAGACCAGACCGAGAATACCAGACTGCGGGAAGCATTAAAGGATGTGCGTATTAATGTAGAGAAGGGTGAGACTTTGACAGAATCCCTTCGTAAACATCCCAATATCTTCCCTAAATTAATGATTGATATGGTATCCGCAGGTGAGGCATCTGGTAGCTTGGATAATGCCATTGAGCGAATGGCAATTCAGTTTGAGCGAACCAGCAAGACCCAATCCTTAGTAAAAAAGGCAATGGTATATCCTATTGCTGTATGCATCGTTGCGGTGATTGTAACCGTCATCATGTTGGTAGTGGTATTGCCTACCTATGAGGAAATGTTTGCAGAGATTGGCGGCGAACTTCCTTTGATTACCAGAATCTATGTGGGATTAAGCCATGGACTGATTGACTACTGGTACTTTGTGATTGCGGCATTGGTGTTAGCATTCTTCGGCATTCGTAAGTTCTCAAGAACCAATTTGGGACAGCATATTTTCCACAAGATTGTGTTGCAGATTCCCATTGCTCGTAACTTGGTAGTAAAGTCAGCCTCTTCTCTGATGGCTAGAACCTTACGAACCTTATTAAGTGCGGGTGTGCCATTGATTGAGGCAGTAGATATTGTATCTGGTGTTATGCAGAATGTGTACTTTAAGGAAGCATTACAGAATGCCAAGGAAGAGATTATTATTGGTATGCCTCTATCCAGACCTTTGGAGGAATCCAAGTTATTCCCACCGATGGTGTATCATATGATTCGTATTGGTGAAGAAGCCGGTAATACGGAAGAGATGCTGGAAAAGCTGGCAGATTACTATGATGAAGAAGTAGAACTGGCAGTGCAGGCATTGATGGCAGCCCTAGAGCCAATGATTATTGTGGTATTGGCAATTGTAGTAGGCGGACTTGTAGCCGCTTGTATGTCTCCAATGATGGAAATGTATGACGCATTGGATACTATGTAATGAATTATCCGCTCCGTGTAGGGACAGAGCGTATAAGATATAGAGAAAAGTTTGAGTGATTGAACTTAAGGAAAATTATGGAGGACAAAATTATGAACAAGAAACAAAAAAGCTTAACCAACAAAGGTTTCTCCCTTGTTGAATTAATCATCGTTATTGCTATTATGGCAGTATTAGTAGGTGCTTTGGCTCCTCAGTATGTGAAGTATTTGAATAAGTCAAAATATGCTTCCGATGTACAGATTGCAGATGCGTTGAGACAGGCGATAGAGGTTACACTAATTGATCCAACAATTACAAATCCAACCTCTTTGCCAAGTTCTGATGATAATACCAAAATTTCTGATGCTTCGACCAGTGATTTTTGGAAAGAAGTTCATGAGGTTATGGGTACATCAGGACATGCTGATTTGGTAGGAAAATTGAACCTAGATAAAGTAGGAACTTCTACTGATCCTGTGAAAATTACATATTGGGTAGTAGGCGACAATGATGTAACAGTTAAAATTTCGGGTGGAAAATATACTGGTAATTATAAGGTTGAAATAAAATAATCCTCGAAAGGACCCAAACACAATGCTTCCAGCAATATTATTTTACATAGTGATATTCCTCTACGGAATTGTCATCGGTAGCTTCTTAAATGTATGTATCTACCGAATCCCTAAAAAAGAGAATATTGTAACCACTCGTTCCCACTGCATGAACTGTGGGTATCAGCTGAAATGGTTTGATTTGGTTCCCATTTTTAGTTACTTGGTGTATGGAGGTAAGTGTAGAAAATGTAAGACAAAGCTCTCTGTTCAGTACCCACTTATTGAGGCACTGAACGGAGTGCTCTATCTGATTGTAGTAATCAGATTTGGTGTGAGCATAGAATCCCTACTCTATTGCTTATTATTTAGTGCGCTTTTGGTTTTGAGCGTAATTGATTTTAGGACATATGAGATTCCTGTGGGAATCAATGTTTTCATACTAATGCTGGGGCTGGTTCGTGTAGTCACTGATTTGGAGAATTGGGCGGACTATGCAATCGGCTTTCTGGCGGTTAGTAGTGTGCTTTATGTGATATACCGCGTAAGCGGTGGTACGGCTATCGGCGGAGGAGATGTGAAGCTGATGGCTACTTGTGGATTGCTACTAGGATGGCAATTGATTTTATTTGGATTTGTGATGGGATGTATCTTAGGTTCCATCATTCATGTGATTCGCATGAAAGTATCGGGAGAGGGTAAGGTGTTAGCATTAGGACCTTATCTGGCAATGGGCGTTGCCATTGCAGTGTTGTATGGCAATGAATTTATAACATGGTATCTACAGGTCTATATCGGAATGTAGGATTTGAATGAGAAAAATAGCCTCGTGGAATCTGCCACGGGCAACAGATAGATTAAGGAGAGATACCGCTTGGCGGTAGTATGAGAGGAGACACGCAGTAGCGTGGGAGTGAGGAGTACAATGGCTAATCGTAAAAGAGTACTGAGTATTGAAATCGGTAATTCACTGATTAAAGTGGTTGAGATGGATTACAAGGCAAAGAACCCTAAAGTATATCGTTGCCTTAGTATTAAATGTCCAGAAGATGTATTGGTAGATGGTATTTTGCAGCCTACCCAAGGACTTGTGAATGCATTGTCTAGTGGACTTGTAGGACAGGGAATTACTACCAAGCAAGTTATCTTTACGGTAACTTCCCCTAGAATTGCAAGTAGAGAGGTACAGATTCCGAATATTAAAAGAGCCAAGATTGACTCGTTGATTAAGGAAAATGCCATGGATTATTTTCCAATTGATTTGACCCAGTATGAGATTGGATATCATTTGGTAAGCAGGGATAAGGGTGAGGCTACCAGTAGAATCAAGGTTATGGCATTGGCAGTACCTAAGACCTTGTTGGAGTCTTATCAGGTATTGGCAGCGGAATGTGGTCTGGAGATTGTTGCCTTTGATTATGGTAGTAATAGTATCTATCAGATTCTGCAAAATGAAGCCACAGAAGATGTAGCCATGGTGATTAAAGTGGATGGATATAGCACCAATGTGATTGTATTAAATGCAGGAGAAGTAGCTCTGCAGCGTACTCTGGCATATGGTGTGGGTGATGTGATTGATACCATGATGGCTTCAGTAGCGTTTGGTAATCCGAAGTATCGAGAAGCGGTAGCAATGTTCCGTAAACAGGTGTGTATTAACGCGCAGATGGTGGAGCCAAGCTATGCAAGAGCGATAACAGAAGAGGAAAATGCAGAGGCAGAAGAGAAAGTGACAACTATTTCCAATACTGCAGAATCAGCTGCTATGACAGAGGCTAAGAAGGAGATTACATTAGGATTCAATAATCTGATTAGTAGTATCCTTCGTGTAATGGACTATTATAACTCAAGAAATGCAGAAGCTCCTATTACCAGAGGTATTGTAACTGGTCTGGCAGGAGATTTTCTGGGATTAGATAAGTTATTAGAAAGTAGTCTGGAGCTTCCAGTAGTAGCTTTGACAGGAACCAATATGGTTAGCTTCCAGAAAGGTATGGAAGAGGTTAGCTTTGGTGAGTACATTGGCTGCTTGGGTGCAGTTATGGACCCTGTTGGCTTATTGGAAAAAGAAAACAAGGGCTCTACCAATATTGGAAACATTGATTATACCTTCTGGAGTGTGTCTGCGTTGGTGGGCGGTGTGATTGTTGCAGCGCTATTATCAAGCTTTTCGGTTCTTAGATATAATGATGCTAAGAGCACCAATGCACAGTTGGAAGCCAGAGTGATTGCCCTGCAGCCTGCTCAGAATGTATATGATGAGTATGTGGCTACCAAGGCACAGTTTGATAAATATGAATATTTTTATGATTATACAGTGAACCCTAATGAGCAGTTAGTGGCGTTCATTAATGAATTGGAAGAAATCCTTCCTAGTAGCTTCTATACTAATAGCTTTTCTTCGGACAAAGTCGGCATTAGTGTATCTGTAACGGTAGAAGGTAAGGTGGCAGCAGCAACTACCATTGCCAATATCCGTAATATGGAAAGCATCGCAGATGTAGCGGTAAGTGGTATTAACGAGACTACCAACGCTAATGGAGAGACTATGGTAACCTTCTCCATTACAGGAACTTATCGTGAAGCAACTACAGAGGAAGAATAGGAGGGAGAGCTATGAAAATCAGCAAAAAAGACATACAGCTTTTGGTGGCATTGGCAGGAATTCTGATTGCAGTAGCAGCCTATTTTTTCGTGTATCAGAATTTCAATGAAAAAGCGGAAAGCTTAGAAGCAGAAAATATGGAATTGGCTAGTGAGGTAGCCAGATTAGAGGCATTGGATGCCAAGAGAGATACCTACATCGCACATACCAGTGAGATGAAAGGTGAGATTACAGAATTTGAGAATCGTTTCCCGGCAGATATTTTACCAGAAGATAGTATTATGACGGTAAAGATTATGGAGGATAATACCAACACTACTGTGGCAAGTATTTCCTTTGGTGGAGCGAATGAAGTGGTATATGCACAAGGTGGTGCTGGTGAGAATGCAGAGCAGCCTGCAACAGAGCAAGCAACTGAACAGCAGAATGTGGATGGCGCAACCAGTGCGGAAGGAGCACAAGGGGGCGTGATTGTTGCTACCCAGTATGCAGATACCAAGATGTATGAGTATCCTTTGGGTATCAGCATTCAGTGTACTTATGAGGATTTCAAGGGATTAGTAAAATACATCTACAACCAGCAGAATCGTATGAGCGTGGAAGGGGTAAATATCGGTTATGACGCTACGAATAATCAGTTGAGTGGTAGCATGACCTTGAATACTTATTATTTGCTAGGTACCGAGAAGGTATATACACCAGTGAATATTCCATCTACACAGCTTGGTGTAGATACGATTTTCGGAAATATTGATTAAGAGGTTTCTATGAATAGAAGAGAGAATGGCAGACAATTGAATAACGCAGGTTTCTCTCTTTTGGAACTGTTGATAGCGGTTATTATTTTGGCAGTTATTGTGGCTCCTTTGCTGAATAGCTTTTTGGTATCCATTAAGACCAATGCCAAGGCGGAGCGTACTATGGACGCAACTGCCATTGCAGAGAGTATTATGGAGGATTTTGAGGCTTATACCATAGAAGAGATGAAGACCTTCTATGAGAAGGCGGGATATACCATAGAGGAGACTCCAGAGAGCAATCCAGATGGAAAGTGGGTATTTGTTGGTAAGGATACAGACACTCTGGGCAGAATTTATGAAGTGGAGATTACTTTAGATCCATCAGGGTATCACGGAAGTCCTACAGACCCTAAGATTAATGACAAGCAACTGGCAGATATTCAGAATCTGGTTGGTTCTATGAATGCAGTTTTTTCTGAAAAGAAAGATGCAGAGACGGAAGCTGTCAAGGTGTTCCAAGGGAATACCGATTCTGATAAGAAGGACTTAATACCAGAAGCCGTAGACCGCATTATTAATGTAAAGATTAGCAAGAATTCCAGCTCGGTTGACTTAGGTGGTGGTGAGACGCAAGCGGTAGAGACTTATTTGGTTACCGCAGAGTCCTATTATAAATATACAGGACCATATCTCTATACAGGTGAGTCGGATGTGTATCCAGAGAGCAGTAACGAGTATATTATCTTTTCCAATAAAGAAGCGGTAAAAAACAAGGCTGCCGAGATTAAGGAAAAGAAAGCGGCGGGAATTCCGTTGGACGAGACAGATGTAGTGGAATCCAAGCTTGCCAACGTGGTTATTAACATCAGACCTCGTTTTGATGGAAGCAAGACCATTATTACGGTAGAAAATGAAGGAAATGTACCTACCAATCTTTACCTCGTGGAGCAGGATATTACACCGCCAGTGGGCAGTAAAGGGTATAAAGTAGAATTTAACCTAGTAGAAAAATGTGAGAGTGGTTGGAATCAGGTAGGCAAGGTAGAGAGTACCAAGTCTGCGGCCACTATGAGAACTAATTTTCCAACAAGCTCTTATGTAACATATAAATTCAAGGATATGGATAAGGGGGCTATCACAGGAGAATCTGTGACGGGTACAAATGCTATAAATATTATGCAGCTAAAGGACCTTACTCCAACCTATTCTTATGACAGAATGTATGACATCACGGTAGAAGTGTATGAAGATGGTGCCAGAGGGACGGATAGTCCATGGGTTACGATGACAGGTACGGTTACCAATTAGTGATCCGTCTGGTAGAAAGGAGTCGCTTTTATGAGCGACTCGTTGTGATTGATTGAAAATAGTAAAGTGTGCAGGAAGGAATAAACAATGATAAAACGCTTGAAAAAGTTTTTCTCCGCACAATTGAATAATGAAGGTTCGTCTATGGTAGTAGTCATTATTGCCATGGGCTTTATTGGTATTTTGGCAAGTATTTTGATGTATATGTCCATGATGAATTACCAGATGAAGATAAACAACTTGCAAGCAAAGGACAATTTCTATTCGGCAGAGACAGTACTAGATGAGATTCGTGCAGGCATGCAGGAAGAGGTATCGGATGCGGTTTCCGAAGCGTACCGCCAGGTATTGGTGAATTTTGATAACACTACCGTGGAAGAAAAAGAGCATAAGATGCGCTATTTGTTTTTCAAAGAATTGGAGACTGCTTTTGCGGCAGGTGGGGATATAACTACCTATGATATGTGTAAGCTCTATGACTATCTAGAAAAGACTACATCAACTTTTCAGGATGGAAAATATACACAGGGAGCGATGCTAGAGACCACTTATAGTGGATTAGACTATCAAGTGTTGAAGAATGGCTCTGGTTCCTATGTGGACGAATATGAAAATGTAATTGCGGAAGCTAAAGGCAAGATGGAACGCATGGAAGGTGCTATTGTATTGCGTGACATCAAAGTGACTTATATTGACGCAGACGGTTACGTGTCAGTGATTGAGACGGATATTCGTATGAATATGCCAGATTTGCAGTTTGTACAGGCAGTAACCTTACCTGCTTTGACGAATTTTTCTATGGTGGCGCAGGAGAATATTGAGGTAATTCCTGTGGTGGCAAGTGAGCGTACTTTGGCTAGTACCAATCATATTGCAGGAAGCTTCTATGGAAAGCGTTTATTAGTAGGCAATAATGGAGAAGAGGGAACCTTGGAGGCAGAAGCACCATTGGTAACCCTACAGTTGCAAGAGCCTGTGGGGGAAGAGAACAATGGTAAGCGAATGGTTATTGCAGAGGATATTTACCTAAATGAAGGAACCAAATTGTTAGCAGACGAGTATGGAGAATTGTGGGCGAATTCTATTGTAATGAATGGTGCTCATAAGACCAATGCAGAACAGGCTAGTATGGTAGAATTTCAAGGAAATGACGTGTATTTAGCGGATGACGTGATGATACAGGGCAAGAAGAATTACCTGAAGGCTGGTGCGGTATCGACAGAAGGTAAATATATGGGCAAATTCATTTGCTATGGTGCAGGAACAGATGCCAATACCAATAGTTCCATTATCATTAATGGAACGGATACGGAATTGCATTTTGAGGAGCTAACTAATTTGACTTTGGCAGGAAATGCCTATATTGGGTTGAGTGATGTAAAGGCTAACTTAAGTGAGGAGGCAGGAGTGGTGAATCCTACCATTGTGCCAGATGTGCCTATGGGACAGTCTATTGCTGTTAAGAGTGATCAGATTGCTTATTTGGTACCAGCAGAATGTCTGGGCATTAGTAGTGTCACAGGAGATGCAGTGGAATCTCATATTACCAATCCTATGACTATTGAGACTTATAAAGAAATGCTAGCCCATGAGAATCTTATTGAAGTAAGTAACAACATTGCGTGTAATGTTCTAGGTGGCAAGACCTTGGCTGACTATGGTTTAGATACCACTGGGGCGCAGCCAATGTATCAGAAGTATTTTAAGCGTATTAGTAGCGAGATTACTTTGGTCTATTATTATGTAATGTTTGATAGCACAGATGATGCTTCTATGCGCTATGCTAATCAGTATTTCCAAGATTATTACCGTGTGAATAAGGTGACCTTGGATGCATATAACAAGCTATATACGGATAATATTCAGATTCGTGATAGTGCAACTGGTTTCTATACCTTGCATTTGGCAGGTAATGTTGTGCGTTATGATGTGGCGGACACCTTATCGATTAAGGAAGCTACTGCTATTTATGACGATAATAACGCTAACTTCCAGAACCAGTTATTGTCTAATGAATCCAAGTATGTGGCATTGACCAAAAAGATGATTGATGTATATGAGTTGTTATCTGCTGGGGAAAAAGCAAATAATGCAAATGTATATACCAATCTGGTGGATGTAGCAATGCTTTCGGCATTTGTGGCAGATGCACAGGCGGAAGGTGATTTTGGTACGTTGGATACGGAGACTGGTAGCAATGTGTATTATTTTGGTGATGGCACTAAGAAAGCTGCTGTTGTGGATGGAGATTATACATACAATCCAAGCGTAGGTGGAGATGTCTTTTCAGGCATTATTCTTGCAACTGGTAATGTAACTGTTCGCAGGGATTTTGAAGGTGTGATTATATCAGGTGGCACCATTACTTTGGATAGGGAAGTGGATGTGAAGCCTCACAAGGAAGCTGTGCTGGAGACTCTAGTATCTTCTAAGCAAGAAGGAACCAAGAAATATTATGTAACGGATTTCTTGCTTGGTGGCGAGGGATATCTGTCGGAAGAAGCAGAAGGCTATCTGAAGAGTGATGTGAATTTAGGAGATTTAATTACTTATGAGAACTGGCAAAAACAATAGTAATGCAGGGTTTACCATGCTGGAATTGATTATTGTAATTGCATTAATGGCAATCTTGGTAGGAATGTTTACCATCAGTTCTTCTGTTATAACCAAGAGAAAGGTTACTTCTTGCGCGGAGACAATTGTGTCTACTATGGAACGGGCAAGAGTATTGACCTTGGGGAAAGAACAGAATCAGGTGGAGTGTGTTTTGACCTATGATGGAAGTGGCGACTACTATGTGCTTTTGACCTATCAAGGTGGTGCAGAGGTTGGTAGAAAAGAAATCGATGCAGACAACATTCAGATACAAGTGTATTTTGATGGAGATGCTACAGGCTATGGATTAAGTGAGATTAGTCCTAATGGTGTAGCTGGTGGTGTCAGCGGTAGTCCAACAGATGGACTGTACATTCTTTTTAATCGTTCATCTGGTGCTTTTGTGGAACAAACCAATCAGGTGGCTGGTACTGCGAAGAATTATTGTAATCGAATTACCGTATCTAATAGTAGCAGAAGTGTAGAGATACAGTGTGTAGGTAAGACTGGTAAAATAATGACGAATTAAGAGGTTACAGGTGGAAGAGAGAAAACAAACCAAACAAAAAGTACAACTGAATAATGCAGGTTTTACTTTGGTGGAAGTGTTGGTGTCTCTTGCCATCATGGTAATCGTGTCTGCTGCGATAGGTACTTTTATCGTATCTGGTAATAAGTCCTTTGTAAGAGGTAATAACGACATAACCATTCAAGAAGAAGTGCAGCTATCCTTGAACCAGATTATTGACCTGATAGTGGACGTGGATAAGAAGATTGACTATAAGGCATCGGGATTGGTATCCGAATTGCGTCTATATAATAAGGATGCTACCTATATGCTTCGTTGGCAGGGCAATGATGGTAGTACCATGGCGAATACCGTGTATCTCTATGAGACAGGGCCCACTGATGGAGCAGTATTTGAGGATATTACTGCCCATACAGGTTATTTGTTAGCAGAATATGTTACTAGCTTTCAGGTGGATTTGAGTAAGTTAAAGAGAAATGTTGTGATACTGAATATGAGCTATCAGTACATGGATGAGACTTACGAAGTATCCGAGACGATAAAACTGCGTAATGACTTGAATCCTAAGACGGAAGCTAAGCTTACGTGGATTAATGATTTGTATATAGTACCAGATAATCATAGCATGAAAAGAGGTACTTCTTTTGACTTTGACTATGTGATGACTGGAGAGGAAGAAGCGGTAAAACAAGGGGTTACATGGAAAGTAGAGCGTGTGGATGGCAAGGCCATTCAGTCGGGCACCATGATTGATAGCGATGGTAAATTAAGGGTGGCAGATACGGAAGAAGAGGGTGTTGGTGCGTTATTAATTACAGCAACGTCTGTAGCAGATACTAGCAAGAGTGCTACCGCCAGTGTGACTGTGGAGAAGGAAAAACTTCCTTTTGATAAGGGCGATGTGGAACTGATTCTTCGTACCCTTACCACAGAAGAATATGTAGATGGAAAGAAGCAGTATGTAGCCATTATTGAGTGTCTTCCGGATTATGCGGATTATTTAAATGGTTATCCTAAGATTACTTGGTCAGAGACTACTAATCCAAGTGCTTATCGCATTGTGGAGGAAACACAGTTTACGGCGAAATTGTATTGCGGAAGCATGAATGATACTGAGGCTTATGTAAATGCCGTAATAGAGTTGGAAGAGGGCGTTTTTGTAGAAAAGGGCATCAGCATTACATTGAAGAAATTCGATGTAGTAGAGGATAAAGATAAGCCATATATTCATAGTGATAACTTTGTGTTAAATCGTAATGATTCTGTGTATTTGGAATTGAAGAACTATACGAAGGAAGAAGAGGTAACTTGGCGTATATCGGATACACAGGGACTTGGCTCTACGGATTCTTATGCCAGAATGGTGGGATTTGATCCAATTGATGGAGAATTTGATGGTGTAAATAATGTAAGAAATTATGCGGATACCCATGTGGGAATGGATGCTACTGTGCATGCAAAATGGATGATTGATTTTAATAAGGAGTATCGATTGACTGTGCAGGCAGTGGAAGAGGACGGGGATGTGATTGCGGAGGCAATGGTATTGATTCCTCGTTTTGAAATATTATTTTCTGGTGGAGAACATTATCAAACGATTGATGCAATTCCTAATGGTATTTGGTATCGAAAGTACTATTTGGAAGTATATGGTTTTACTGCCGGACAACATGGCGGAGCAGGTGGCAATAATCGTGTTTTGCTAAAAGGCGAATTGCAGGCAGATAAAGAAATGGCAGCTGGAACAAAAATTGCAAATCTGACCTTTGATTGGCTCGGGGATTATATTGCTATGGATGTTGATGGTAGTGAAGAGAATGAATACATTGTGCTCATTTTATGGGATGAACGCCGTCCAGAGGCTAAGAGAAGTCTAATGTTCCTTATTGAATAGAGATTCAAGAGGAGTTGGGGAAGGAAAATAAAAAGTATTTATTGGAGTAACAAATGAGATTTAAGATGCAACCAAAAGCAAAAAAGTTCATAGCGGCATTGCTTGCACTGGGCATGGTAGGTGGCAGTTTTCTGAATTATGGTAAGTTGGATACCAATGCTCAAGAGCAGACCCTCCCGGGAATCGAGAAACTGGTGTCTGAGTATGTTGCATCAGGAGATACTTTTCAGATTCTTGAGATTGTCCCAGAGAGAGAGGATGCAAGCTTTGGATATCTGGTAGGTGGGCAAGAGCCTATTTATGCTGGTAAAAAGCTTTCTGAGATGCCTTCTGCTACAGAGCGTAAGCTTGGATTTGAAGAACTTGAGGAGAATTTAGACAGTCTAGGAGAGCTTATAGGTCCCTATTCCATGATGACTTACGAAATGTACCAAGAAGGTACAGGCAATAGAAGACAAGAAGTGCGTGGTCAGTTTGTGGAAGGAGAAGGCTACTATAATTATGTACATAGTCCAGAAGTGTATCGTCCTTTGGCAAGCGGTGAAGTGACAGATAAGCAGCGTTTTGACCGTATTTTCTATTGCGAAGAAGAGAATGATGCGAATCAGGATAAACCAAGCGTATGGGTAACTTTTACCTATATTGATACTAGCAATAGCAGTAGTAACAACTTGAGTATGCAATGGGGAACTGTTAGCGATGGTGATATGGGATACACCAATAAGCGATACAATTTACAGGAGTCTACTACCATTGCGGATGTGGCAGGACTTGGAGCTTCTTTTGTGCCAGAAGACTATGTAGGGCAGGATGTGTATATTAATAGTAGTGATACTACTTATGCGTATTTTGGCTATGTAGCATGGGGAGAAGAAGTTGCCCAGTTGATGGGTTATACGGTGCAGAATGAAGGCACAGCTACAGATAATAATTTGAGTCTATATTTGGTTGATCCAGTGGCTCAGGTTGCTTATGAATGGGCGGTTTATAATGGTGGAAGTTACACCTTTAAGACCGATTACCTAGCATTTGCAGGTGCGGAATTTGTAACTTTTTCAGAGAATTCTATCAATGGTGATTTTTATATATCAAAAGCAATAGACAGTGTAGTTGGAAAATATAGACTGACGGAAGAATATCAGGCCAGTGAAAGTGGTGCATATGTGGTAGAAGCAGAAGCGGCTACCAGTATTTTGTATGCAACAGATGCAGGATTTGATATTACCAAGACTTATAATTTCGTAGGAGATAGCCGTCAGGAGTTAATAAATACCGTTGTGTATGATGGTGGCTTCTATAGTGGTGAGTGGTTCAAAAAGCATGTGTTGAATTTGTCTGGCAACAGTGGATATGAAAAGGGAAGTGTCAGTGCTGGCGACATGGACCCCATGAACGTAGAAGTGAAGACTTTGACAGTCAGTGAGTGGATGGATATTGTCAATAATGATGGATATCATGGCGTCAATCTGGACGAAATAGATTTCGTATATTTGTCTGGACAAGGGGATTATATTAATTATGGTAATGGCTTAGAAGAGGCTGCTCTATGGCTGGTGCAAAAGGCTTATGGAGCAAGCTCTGTTAGTGAGCGCATTCCTGTAATTATGGATTATCAGTTCTATGAGAAAAACAAGGCAGTTGACAATGATGTACTGGTAAAAATGGCTCTTGTGTTGTTGCAGGTAGACAATGAAACTATGCGCCAGACAGTAGAAGGCGCAGATGCTTCTTGGTGGGCGACTTTGGATATAACAGCTCTTCATGAATCGGTGAATGTACAGATGTCAGATGCAGTTAGTCTGGCTGCTTTAGAGGAAGTGACCTTGCATCAGCAGGAGTATCTTGCAGAGAGTGTATACTTAAATGATGATAGATATGGCGCTTTGGTAGCAGGAGATTTCCTTACTGATTTTACAGAGGAATCCATGACAGCTAAAGGACATAGTGTGCAGAATTTTGGCAAAGTATTGGAAGAAATTGCTTATGAGAATTTCTTGCAGGAAAAGAGTGCTAGAGGCACAACGGGATTATTGGAAGAAAAGGTAAATAAAGCTTCTATTATTCGTTATATTTTAAACTGGTCAGCGCACCGCGTAACTGTGAAATCTTCCTTAAAAGTGCTTGATTTAGAGCCATGCTATGACTTTGGTGCAGATGTGGCATTAACCACGGATGATGTGAAGAAGTTCATGAATCAGGAGACTTATTCGGGTAATATTAAGATTACACAGATGGCATCGGCAGAGTTCATCGGTAAGATTGAAGATTTAAATGAGCAGTATGATTTGATTTATGTGGGTGCCCGCACTGGAATGATGAATACCAATAGTCAGGGTATTACCATGTACAATGATGCGGGTATGAATGGCTTGATTTATACTCATACAGGTGATGTGTTTAGTTATAAGAAGAATGAATACAATCGTGTAGGCAGTGAAGATACCACGCAAAGATGGCGTCTGAGAGATGATTCTATTGGATATAACGATTATTATCGTGCACCTGGTAATGATATGAACTCTACTAGAGAAGAAGAGTTTGAGCAGTATATTGAAGCAGGATATCCTGTGATTTTCGCGGATGAATTGCTTTTGAATATTGATGGCAATGTAAAGGTTAGTAATGTAACGGTGGATTGCAATTCTTACTTTGATAAATTAATAGATTTTGCTTTATCTAAGGATGAGAATGGTAATTATAAATATTGGCAGAAGAATGTATATGCGGAAAGTCAGTTATTAGCAGCAGACGGAGAGAATGAGAATGAGTTGGCTGTAAGAGAACTACGTCAAAATACTTTTTGTAAATACCTCAATATCTCTAAGTTAACCATTAACTGGGTCAATAATCTTGGAGAAGATTGTATGCCAATAGAGTATTCGGAAGAGGGCGATTTCTTAAGACCACATAATGGTGTGTATGAATTGAAGTTCATATTCTCTCTTGCTAACGATTCTGCGCTTTCACAGGTTAGCACGTCCTACGATTGTAAGTTGTATGTGGATAATAATTCCGATGGACGTTTTGCAGGCGCAGATTATTCTGTGAATCAGACCAATGAAAACAGCGAAGAGTTAAGTGGTTTGACTATTTATGTGCGTAAAAATAATACATGGGAGCCACTGCTACCTACTACGGTAGGAGAAGAGACCAAATATAGACTTCATACGGGATATATCTATAAAGTGGTACGTCAGTTGCCAGAGGACTATCAAGGTGCGATTCCATGGAAGTTGGTGTTCTATGATAGTGAGGACCGATTGGTACGTACTGCTAAAAGTGGATATACTGCCATAAATAGAGAGAATTCTACGGAAAGCATTAGAGTCTTGCAGCTTATGTCTGATAAGGCCCTTTCCAACGGTAAGGAAAGATGGGATTTAGAGTCAGATAGTGAGATACAAGCACTATTGGAAGATGTTCCAGGGTTTGAGATTGAGATTGACTCAATCTATGCTTCTACTTTTATTGAAGACTTGGTATGGTGGGATAATCCTCGTTGGACAGACGAAGAATTCTACAGGGCTTACTATGAAGCAGCATATGCTACGTTAACTAGCTATGATATGGTTATCTTAGGATTTGGTGACAACTATAAATTTGGTGCCACTGATCGTCAGGAAGCCAATATGGTAGTTGCGGAAGCTTTAAGGGACTATATTGAAGCGGGGCGAAGCGTTCTTTTTACCCATGATAGTAGTTCTTATATTAATACAAATGCTTCAGATGCTAGCAAAAATAGCTGGTATTGGGGATATGAGTTTAATAAAACCATGCGAGCAGCAGTGGGACTAGATCGTTATGGTGCACTACAATATTATTATGCCCAAATGGCCAATGCGGCAAAAGAGGGTAGTTTTACACAGGAACGCTATAAGAGTTACCTAGAAGTATTACGGTCGGAATATAATTACGATAATGTATACCGTCCTCGTAGTGTAATTGATGCTACTGGATATGAAGGGGAAGAAGTGCTTCAGGTGGAAGGTATTACCAAGTATACGTTGGTGCGTTATATGTATAATCAATTAGAGAAATTCACAGGTCCTAATGATATGGATTATTTGTTCCCTATCAAGAATTCTGTATTTTATAACGCAATCAATAAAGAGGCTAATACTAGTAATATGGTGGATGGTCAATATTCTCATGGTGGTAATAATATGCCTATGTTAAAGGCTACACAGGTCAATGAAGGACAAATTACGACCTATCCTTTTGAAATTGATGAAGAACTTTTGGTAGAATCCACTCATTACCAGTGGTTACAGCCGAATATGGAGTTGGATAAGGATAAGGATGGCAAAAACGATATTGTGGTATGGTACACATTGTCAGATGTATCCAGCGAAGCTCATAGGGATAATCAGAAGACCAATATTTACAATACCAATCCAAAAGATGTGGTGAATAATTACTATATTTATAATATGGGTAATGTAACTTATTCGGGAGCGGGACATACGAAGCCTGAGACAGAAATGGAGAAGAAGTTGTTTGTGAATACTATGGTGGCAGCTTATTCTTCAGGTGTGAAATCACCGCGCGTAACGGTAAAAAATAGTATTAATGACAATACAGATACCTTTTATATGTTATATGATCCTGTGAACAAAATGGTATTAAATGGTCAGGAGAATATCGACGTGCGTTTTGTGGCAGTGGATTATAATGTTTTATCTGGTGCACCACAGATTCGTATTGATATTTATAAGGCGTGTAATGAGTCCAATGAAGAGGAAGGCATCTATGTATCTGGTATTGGTGAAAAAGTAATTCCTGTAGATATTAGCGATATGAATATGCGTCTGGTGGCAAATGGTTTGGGTGAAGGTGTTGCAAATGTGCAAATAGAGCCAGTGTCTGTTACGGACGAGAATTCCTTTGAGGATTATTTTAAAGGAGTATATTATCCAGTGGATAACAATATGACCTATGAAATTAGCATGTCTACCAAGGAACTTGGTTTGTTTAGTGAGGCAGATGGCAAGATGACTTTGCTGGGCAATGCAGCGGCGGATACTTTCTATATTCGTGCGACTACAGTGTATGATAATGGAACAAAACGAACCGATAGTGGCGTGCAGAAATTCCAGGTTAGCGCAGCAGAAATTTTCGACTTGAAATAAAATTTGTATATAACGCTTTTCTTAAATTTTTCAAAATTGCTTGCACCTTGGATTTTTTTGGTGTATAGTGTTTCACGATTAACTTTGGAAGCGTAATATCTATCAAGGGGATATAAAGAAATGGCAAAATATTTAGTAATCGTGGAATCACCTGCTAAGGTGAAGACAATAAAGAAGTTTTTAGGGTCGAATTACGAAGTGGCAGCAAGTAATGGACATGTTCGTGATTTCCCTAAGAGTCAGTTCGGCATCGATGTGGAGAATGATTATGAGCCGAAGTACATTACCATCCGTGGTAAAGGTGATGTGCTTGCGAATCTTCGTAAGGCAGTAAAGAAGGCTGAGAAAATCTATCTTGCAACTGACCCGGACCGTGAAGGTGAAGCAATTTCATGGCATCTGATGTATGCTTTGAAATTAGAAGATAAAAAAGTATACCGTATTACATTCAATGAGATTACTAAGAATGCGGTAAAAGAATCTCTGAAAAATGCACGTGAGATTGATATGAATCTTGTGGACGCACAACAGGCGAGACGTGCGCTGGATAGAATGGTGGGCTATCGTATCTCTCCTTTGCTGTGGGCGAAGATTAAAAGAGGATTAAGTGCAGGTCGCGTGCAGTCGGTTGCTTTGCGTATTATCTGTGACCGTGAGGAAGAGATTAATGCATTCATTCCAGAAGAGTATTGGTCTTTGGATGTGAATCTGAAGGTTGCAGGAGAGAAGAAACCAATTCTTGCGAAATACTATGGCAATAAAGAGGGTAAAGTAGCCATTACCAACAAGGAACAGGCTGATGAGATTATGGCTTCTTTGAAGAATGCCAAGTATGAAGTGGTAGAAGTGAAAAAAGGTGAGCGTACCAAGAAGGCTCCTCTTCCTTTTACTACATCAACCTTACAGCAGGAAGCAAGTAAAGTATTGAACTTTTCTACACAGAAGACCATGCGTTTGGCGCAGCAGTTATATGAAGGTGTGGATATCAAGGGCGAAGGAACAGTTGGTTTGATTACTTATCTTCGTACCGATTCTACTCGTGTATCAGATGAAGCAGAAGTAATGGCAAGAGATTTCATTGGTGCTCATTATGGTGAGGAATACCAAATGGTAAGTGCCAATGAGAAAAAGAATGCACAGAAGATACAAGATGCGCACGAAGCTATTCGTCCTACGGACGTGAATCGTTTGCCTTTGAATATAAAGGATGAACTTCCTAGAGATTTATTCCGTTTATATCAGTTAATATGGAAGCGTTTTGTGGCGAGCCGTATGAGTTCTGCGAAGTATGAAACCACTTCTGTGAAGATTGGGGCAGGTGAGCAGGTGTTTACATTGGCAGCATCTTCCATGTTGTTCGATGGTTTTATGAGTGTGTATGTACAGGAAGATGACAAAGAAGACAGTAACACCTTAACAGGTTCGCTAAGTAAAGAAAGCAAGCTAGAGTTCAAAGAATTCGATGCAAAGCAACACTTTACACAGCCGCCTGCACATTATACAGAGGCATCGTTGGTACGTGCATTAGAAGAACTTGGAATTGGACGTCCGAGTACTTATGCGCCGACCATTACAACCATTTTGGCAAGGCGTTATATCACTAAGGAAAATAAGAACATCTATGTAACAGAATTGGGAGAAGTAGTTAACAACATGATGAAGGAAGCATTCCCAAGTATTGTAGATGTGAATTTTACGGCAAATATGGAAGCTCTTCTGGATGCAGTTGCAACGGGAGATGTGAAGTGGAAGACCATTATCTCCAATTTTTATCCTGACTTAGAGGAAGCAGTAGAGAATGCGGAAAAGGAATTGGCGGAAGTTACCATTGCAGATGAAGTGTCTGACGAGGTATGTGAATCCTGCGGAAGGCAAATGGTAATTAAATATGGTCCACATGGACGTTTCTTGGCATGCCCAGGATTCCCTGAGTGCCGTAACACCAAGCCTTATTTTGAGAAGATTGGTGTGGAGTGTCCTAAGTGTAGTAAAGATATTGTATTAAAGAAAACTAAAAAAGGCAGAAAATATTTTGGGTGTATAGATAATCCGGAATGCGACTTCATGGTATGGCAGAAGCCATCAGGTGAAAAGTGTCCTAAATGCGGTTCGCTTTTACTGGAAAAGGGTAGTAAATTAGTTTGTATGGATGAACAATGTGGTCATGTTCAAAACAAATAGAACAATTTGACTTGTCTGAATATTTGATTTAAATCGATAAATGACAAAAAAATTAATAAAATTCAGTTGTAAAATGGAATTTTTTATGTTAAAATTACCCTAGTATTTGGTAAAAGTGTGTTGTGTCGTAGAACGGAGGAATAATAATGAGTAGCGTACAATTACTGGATAAAACAAGAAAGATTGGTAAACTTTTGCACAATAATAACTCGAGCAAGGTTGTGTTTAATGACATCTGTAAGGTGTTGCGTGAAATTTTGAATTCCAATGTTCTTGTTATCAGCCGAAAAGGTAAAGTATTAGGTGTTGGCAAAGCGGATGGTGTAGACAACATCACAGAGTTAATTGATGAAAATGTTGGTGGATTTATTGATAATATGTTGAATGAGAGACTTCTTGGCGTATTATCTACCAAAGAGAATGTGAATCTCCAGACATTAGGATTCGAGAATACTGATGTGAAAAAGTTCCAAGCTGTTATTGCACCTATCGAGATCGCAGGCGAGAGATTAGGAACATTATTCATCTATAAGTGTAATGAACAGTATGATATTGATGATATCATTCTGTGTGAATATGGTACTACAGTAGTGGGCTTGGAAATGCTTCGAGCAGTGAATGAAGAAAGTGCAGAAGAAAGCCGTAAAGTTGCTGTAGTAAAATCTGCAATTAGTACATTGTCCTTCTCAGAGATGGAAGCTATTACTCATATCTTTGATGAGTTAAATGGTATGGAAGGTATTTTGGTTGCTAGTAAGATTGCAGACCGTGTTGGCATTACACGTTCTGTTATTGTTAACGCACTTCGTAAGTTTGAAAGTGCTGGCGTTATTGAATCACGTTCTTCAGGAATGAAAGGTACATACATCAAGGTGTTGAATGATGTAGTATTTGAAGAAATTGAAGAAATTAAACGTCAGAACAATAGAGGCTAATAGATATAAAAAGTATCGCATTCAAAAGGATTTATTGCATAAACAATAAATCCTTTTACTATTTTTCAGAATTTTCACGCAGAATTTGTCGAATAATATATTGTTTTTTTGCTGAAATCTATTATAATAGTTTATAGAGTGGGTGGTTTATATCCACAGGTTATTATGAATATGGAAGGGAGTTCAAAATGATCAATACCAACGCTTTTGATTATATCAATGTTTTAAGCAAAGCAGCAGATGGTAGCTGGCTGAGAAACGAAGCGATTTCTAACAACCTCGCTAATGTCAGTACCCCAGGATATAAGAGACAGGATGTATCCTTTGAAGCAGAATTAGAGAAAGCTCTCGGATACAATAAATATACTACTATTGATGATAAGGTGGCAAATGCAACTCTTGATGATATGCAACCACGGGTTTACACAGATTATGAAAACTATTCATACCGTCTAGATGGTAATAATGTAGACGTAGATCAAGAGAATGTGTATTTAGCAGAGAATCAGTTGAAGTACCAAGGTTTGCTTACCAGTATCAATCAGGAATTTGCTAATTTAAAGATGGTTATGAAATAAAGCGGGAGGAATAAATTATGAGTATGTTTGCAGCATTTAATATAAATGCATCAGGCATGACTTCACAGAGATATCGTATGGATGTTATTTCTGAGAATGTTGCTAATGCCAATACCACACGTACAGAGGATGGAACTCCATATGTTCGTAAAGTGGTAACCTTTGCAGAGAAGAATGTAAACAGAACTTCTTTTAGTAAGGTGTTTGGTAATGCCAAATCTGCTTATACCGGACAAGGTGTTAAAGTAGATGGTTTGTATGAAGATACTGAGACTGAGATGAACAAAGTGTATGATCCATCTCATCCAGATGCAGACGATGATGGTTATGTTACGTATCCGAACGTGAATATTGTTCAGGAAATGACTAACTTGATTGATGCAAGTCGTGCTTATGAAGCTAATGCGACAGCATTCAATGCAAGTAAAAATATTGCACTAAAAGGTTTGGAATTAACTCAGTAGTGCGAAAATAAAGATTTAAAATACATCAGGGGGACGTCGAAATGGACTTAACAGCAATTAGCGGACTTAACAGTCTTAACGGGCTTAATAGTCTTAGTGGAAGCTATAATACATCAGCTATATCTTCCATTACAGGAACCTTAACAGAGAAAACAGATACAGCACAAGGTACTTTATTTGAGTCGTTTCTGAATTCAGCAATTGACAATATTAATACAACGAACAGTTATTTGTCAGATGCAGAGAATGAGGAAATTAAATTTGCATTAGGTGAGACAGAGAATACTCACGATTTAACTATTGCATTGCAGAAAGCGTCCACAGCGCTTCAGTACACTGTGGCAATTAGAGATAAGTTTCTGGAAGCATATCGAGAGATCATGCAGATGCAGATTTAAAAAACCAGACTAGGGGAGAAGTACCATGGCAGATAAGCTGAAAGAAATACAAACAAAAGTTTTAGAATGGTGGAATCGTTTTTCTACTAAACAGAAAAGTATAATTATTGGTATTGGAGCAGTTGTAGTTTTTGCATTTGCTATTTTGGCATATGTATTTTCACAACCACAGTACAGCAAGCTTATTACTTGCGATACGACAGCACAGGCGGCTGAAGTAATTGATATTTTGGATGGAGCAGGAATTGCGCATACAGAATCCAATGATGGATTAGAGATTCAGGTGGAGACTAGCCAATTATCTGCAGCGAATGTAGCATTAGGAGCAGAAGGATATGTTCCAGATGCTTTTACAATTGATGATGCGCTGAATGGAAGTCTTTCCACAACAGCTGCAGATAAAGAAAAACGTTTTGCGGTATACCTTGAGAAACAGTTAAAAACTACAATCGAGAGTATAACGTCTATTAAGTCTGCCCAAGTTCATTTGAATATTCCAGAGCAGGATGGAACTTTGGCAGCGTCTAAGCAGGAGTCTTCTGCATACATTCAATTAGAGTTAGATGGTACCTTTACCTCTGCTAATGCAGCAACTTTGGCAAAAGCGGTTGCGTCATTTTTACATAATGAGACTACAGCGAATATTACCATTATTGATTCAGAATCTAATCTGTTGTTTGCGGGTGGTGATGATTATTCGGCTGCAGGTATTGCAAATTCCATGCAGGAATTGAAGAATCAGGCAGAGTCAATGGTGGCTAATCAGGTTAAAAAGGTTTTACTTGGAACCAATCAGTATAATACCGTTGAAGTAACCAGTCATTTGCAGATGGATTATGCCAACTACGAAGAGACTGTAAAAGAATATTATGCGAACTCTGATAGAACAGAGGGTATGCTTGCAACGGAAGATTTCTTCGAGAATACTACTGAGAATGGTGGAAGTGCTGTTCCAGGAGCTGAATCTAATGACGGAACAGTAATGGTTAGTCCAGATTCTACCAATAGTTCTTCTGCTACAACAGAGACACATAAGGATTATTTACCAAATGAGTCAGTAAGCTATACGGTTACCCCAGCAGGGGGTATTAATTATGCAGGTTCTTCCATTTCAATTGCGATGATTGATTATCGTGAGATTTATGAAGAAGATGTGGAACGTCAGGGATTATTGGACGGAACTACTTGGGAAGATTATAAGCTCGAAAATGGAGCAGATAAGAAACTAGAGGTTGACCCTGATTTTTATAGCATGGTAGCTAATGCGACAGGTATTAGTCAGGAAAAGATAACGATTATAGCATATGAGTCACCTATCTTTTATGACAAAGAGGGACTTGGTATTAGTAGTGACGATGCTTTAAGTATTGGATTACTGATTGTTATTTTGGCATTGTTAGCGTTTGTAGTACTTAGAAGCATGATTTCAAGACGTAATGTACAGGAAGAGGAAGAGTTGTCAGTAGAGAGCTTGTTACAGTCAACACCTGTTTCTGAACTGGAAGATCTTGATGTTGAAACCAAATCTGAGACCCGTAAAGTGGTTGAAAAGTTCGTGGACGACAATCCAGAAGCTGCAGCAAGCTTGTTGCGTAACTGGTTGAATGAAGATTGGGGTTAAAAACTTTAGGAGGAGTAAGTACTATGGCGAAGCATGGTAGTGAGATTAGAGGGTTGCAGAAGGCTGCAATTTTGATGATATCTTTAGGACCTGAGCGTTCAGCGGGTTTGTTTAAGCATTTAAAAGAAGATGAGATTGAGGAATTGACTCTGGAGATTGCAAATACCAGAAGTGTTACTCCTCAGATCAAAGAAGAAGTTATTAATGAGTTCTACGAAGTATGTCTTGCTCAGCAGTACATTGCAGAAGGTGGTATTACCTATGCGAAGGAATTGTTGGAGAAAGCACTTGGTAATGAAAAGGCAATGGATGTTATTGGTAAGTTGACTGCATCCTTACAGGTTAAGCCTTTTGAGTTTGTTCGTAAGACAGATGCGTCACAGATTATCAACTTCATTCAGGACGAGCATCCACAGACGATTGCACTTATCTTGTCATATCTCTCAGCTGGACAGGCAGCACTTATTGTGTCTGCACTTCCACCTGACAGACAGGCAGAGGTTGCAAGACGTATTGCGGTAATGGATAGAACAAGTCCTGACGTTATTAAGGAAGTGGAGAAGATTTTGGAATCTAAGTTAGCAAGCTTGGTAAATCAGGATTACACCATTATCGGTGGTGTGGATGCAGTTGTAGATATCTTGAATACTGTTGACCGAGGTACTGAGAAACATATTATGGAGACCTTGGAAATTGAAGAACCTGAACTTGCAGATGAAATCCGTAAGAAAATGTTCGTATTTGAAGATATTCTCCTTTTGGACGACAGAGCTATCCAGCGTGTGCTTCGTGATGTTGACAATAATGACCTTGAAATTGCACTTAAGGGTGCTAACGAGCAGGTTCAGACAGCTATCTTTAACAACTTGTCTAAACGTCTTGCTGTGATGATTAAAGAAGATATGGAATTCATGGG
>CAZHEM010000015.1:0-29528 GCA_964531725.1 uncultured Acetatifactor sp. | reverse complement strand
GACCTGCAATCTTACCTGCATCCTTGGTTGCCTGACGCTGTGCGTCGTTGAAGTAAGCTGGAACAGTGATAACTGCTTCGCTTACAGTTTCACCTAAATAGCTCTCAGCGTCTGCTTTTAATTTCTGAAGAATCATTGCTGAAATCTGCTGTGGAGAGTATTTCTTATCGTCAATGTTACGACCATTGTCAGTACCCATATCTCTCTTAATAGAAGCAATGGTCTTCTCTGCGTTAGTAACTGCCTGACGCTTTGCAGGTTCACCAACTAATCTCTCACCAGTCTTTGTAAATGCAACTACGGAAGGAGTTGTTCTAGCACCTTCTGCGTTTGCGATAACGGTAGGTTTACCACCTTCCATAACAGCTACACAGCTGTTTGTTGTTCCCAAGTCAATACCAATAATTTTGCTCATTTTTGAGTCCTCCTACTATTTATAAAATGTTTGATTGTTTACTGTACTACGCCTACCATACTAAATCTTACTACGCTGTCATGATAGGTATAACCTTTTTGCAATTCCTGTGCGACGATTCCTGATTCGTATTCATCGCTCTCCACCTGCATTACTGCATTGTGAAGGTTAGGGTCGAATTCACATCCAACCGCTTCAATTGGTTTCACACCGATTGCTTCCAGTTCTGTTAACATCTGTTTGTACACGCGGTTCATTCCATCTACGAAGGAATCTTCCATATTCTCTGCTGGAACCATTGCCAAACCTCTCTCGAAGTTGTCAACCACTGGAAGAATCTTCTCGATAACGCTCTTGGCTCCTGTCTCGAACATCGCTTGTTTCTCACGTTCTGTTCTCTTACGGAAGTTCTCAAACTCAGCCATCTGACGTTTTACTCTGTCCTCAAGCTGTTCAATCTGCTCTTTATAAGCATCTTCCTTTTTATCCTTTTTGCTATGTTTTTTTGAAGCTTTTTTATCTTCTGCAGGAGCTTCCTCTGTAACGGTTGCTTCCTCTGTGGTGTCCGCTTCTGTCATGCCCTCAGAAATTTCTTCTTCCAACACTTCTTTTTCCTTTTCTGACATCTCACTTCTTCCTTTCTCTTAGTGCTCATCTTTATACAAATCATCTAGCTGACTCTGTAAGGTTCTTAAGGTTCCAATTACTTTCTCATAGTCCATTCTCTTAGGACCAACAATACCAATTGTTCCCTTCATTCCTTCGCCCAATTCATAAGTTGCAGTCACTACACTACAATCCTTCATGGTCTGAACTGGTGTCTCATCACCGATATACACTTGAATGCCCGTTCCAGTCTCATCTTCTAACATGTTCTGTACCAATCCGCTAAGCATCTGCTTCTCTTCAAAGGTATTAATCAGATCACTTGCCCTCTGGTTGTCAGCCAGTTCAGGGTATCTCAAGATGTTATTGGTTCCGCTAGTGTATATCTCTAGGTCTTCGTCTGCTTTAATCGCTTCTGCTACGGCATCAATTACTTCGCTGACGATATCACTGTGAATACCTGCCTGCTGCTTCATTGCTGCAATCATTCCAAGATTAATCTCATCAATGGATAAGCCATTCAGATGAGTATTCAATAAAATGTTTAGCTTTAGCAAGGTCTCATCCGTAAGTTCTTCTTCCACATGCAAGATATTGTTCTTAATCACATTGCCTTCTACTACGATAACCGCCAAAATCTGGTGGGCATCTACGCGGGAAAGCTGCACGAACTTCACCTTGTTACGCTGTGTCTGAGGCGCCGAAATCATAGTCGCATAATTGGTATTCTGCGCCAGCACCTTGGCAACCTGCTTCAATAGAACCTCCATCTTATCCTGACGTTCTAGAAGCATCTCCTTCATCTCAACGACCTCTCGTTCCTTCTCTGCCATCATAGCATCTACATAGAAACGATAGCCCTTATCAGAAGGAATTCGACCTGCGGAAGTATGGGGCTGTAAAATATATCCCATCTCTTCCAAGTCCGACATCTCATTACGAATGGTTGCGGAGCTTAGGTTCAAATCAGTATACTTCGATATGGTTCTGCTACCTACCGGCTCACCTGTCTCAAGGTAATTCCGAATAATGGCTTGCAAAATTTTCGTTTTTCTCTCATCTAACTGCATCCCCATCACCCCATTTCTTGAATTATTAGCACTCAACTTCGAGGAGTGCTAACATCTTCTTAACATAAAATATCACTTAGTATATCCAATGTCAACTAATTTTACGGGAAGAAATTCTAAAATAAATATGAACAAAAATTTATAATTAAAGAAAAGACGGTCAGTTCCCCTTCAGAAACCAAACCGTCTTCTTTATTATTAGTAGCAATTAATAATCATCTATTAATCTATTGCATACGGGCCTGCTTATGCTAACAGTCCAAAAAATGCCAACACCACAATACCCAATACAATACGATACCATCCAAATACTTTGAAATCATGCTTCTTAATATAGCCCATTAAAAAACGTAGTACGAATAAAGACACTACAAAAGATACTACTGTTCCAAGTACAAGAAGAATTAGTTCCATAGAAGTAAAATCAAAACCAAACTTCACAAGCTTTAGCAAACTTGCACCGAACATAACAGGAATCGCCAAGAAGAATGTAAATTCTGCTGCTACAGTTCTAGATACACCAATCAACAGAGCACCTACAATGGTTGCTCCCGAACGAGAGGTTCCTGGGAAAATTGCTGCAATCAACTGGAATACACCAATCAATAACGCAGTCTGATAAGTAATCTCTGACAAGGCAGTAATCTTGGCATTTTTATTCTTGTTACCATTCTCTACTATAATAAATGCAATACCAAATACAATTAACGCAATCGCTACACATACATAATTGTAAAATAATGCATCAAACACATCAGAGAATAACACACCAATTACCGCTGCTGGAACACATGCCACTAAAATCTTGAACCACAAAGTCATAATGTCCATTTTCACAAAAGACATAAGACCTTTCTTATCACCGCGCTCTTTTTTACTCAAAGCAAAAGGCCAGATTTCCTTCCAGAACAGTAGCACTACCGCCATGATAGCGCCTAGCTGAATCACAACATCAAACACATCAAAGAAACCTTCACTGGTTCCATTAAATGGAAGCAAGTGTTCCACAAGAATCAAATGCCCCGTACTACTAACAGGAAGCCATTCTGTGATACCTTCTACCACACCATAAATAATTGCTTTTAAAATCTCTAACATACTTCTCTCCACTTAGACAACAGTTCTACAACACGCACATAATCTAGCAATATTGGCACTACCTGTCGTCTTAAACATTCTTATATTTACTATATTACAAAATCTTCTTATTATGAATTCAAATAATTCATTAATTCCTCATAGCATTCAGCCGCATCATCATATCCCTCTTGATATAAAGCCAATAGCTTGTCCTTATCCTTCTCAATTCGAGATACGTTACTCAGCTTTTTAGGACGAATCACAAATGCCCGCCCATTCTCCTGCTGTTTCTCGATAAAATCCAACGTCTCATTGTACCGAATATGTCTCTCCGCCATTACCTGTGCCACCTTAGGATAACGCAAGTAGCGCATCTTCAACAGTGCTAACTGCGCCTCACTGGTAGGCTTTCTGCGGTACCCCAATTCCTTGGTCATGATTACTACATTCTTCTGATTACCATCTAGGATAGACTTCTGCAAAGGAATAGCATCTGTCAATCCACCATCCAAATAATACCTTCCATTAATTAACACATTACGTGATACCAATGGTAAGGATGCAGATGCACGCACCTTCACAATATCTTTATGCATATCACGCAGGCGCAAATATGCAGGTCTACCCGTAGCGATATCCGTTAACACCGCATATGCCTTACCTTGATATTTTGCAAACATCTCATGATCATAAGGATGCAAATAATCCGGAATCAAGTGATAACACATCTCTACATTGAACAAATCGCCTGATGTAAGTAAGCTTTCTACACTACAATATTTTCGAGTGTCTAAATAATCCACACTTACATCCAATGCGCGTCCTCTCTGCTTAGACAAGTAACTACACATGTGGCATGCTCCTGCAGACACACCATACACGCTAGAAAAATCTATTCCTTTGTCTAAAAAGAAATCCAACACACCAGCGGTATAAATGCCCTTCATTCCACCGCCTTCTAATACCAACCCTGCTTGATACACTCTATCAACCTCTACTTTCTCTATCGGTTTCCGCCACTCAGAAAAACAAGTAGCTCTCAATCATATTATTCTGCTCTAACTACTCCATACTCAGCTTCCACAAAACGGCGAAGTGCTACTAACGAGCGTTCTACCTTCTCTGTGTCAATACAATAAGCCATACGAAAATATCCTGGTGCTCCAAAAGAATCTCCCGGTACAAGCACCAAATCATATTTCAAAGCCTTCTCACAGAATACCTTCGCATCCTCTTCCAATGCTTTAGGGAAGATATAGAAGGTTCCGCCTGGCTTCACGCAGGTAAAGCCTAGCTTGCACAATTCATCATATATCAGATTCATATTGGTCTCATATACACTAAGGTCTGCGGTCTTGTCAAGAACCTCAGCCACTGCCAACTGAATAATCGAAGGTGGACAGTTGTGACCAATTCCTCTGGAAATCTGACCACACATATTCACCATATCCTCTGCATCCTTGCAACCTGGATTAATCGCCACATAGCCAATACGTTCTCCAGGCAATGACAATGATTTTGAGAAGGAATAGCACATAATGGTATTGTCATAGAACTTAGACACGCAAGGTGCATCCACTCCTTCAAATACAATCTCACGATATGGCTCATCCGATATAATATAAATATCATGTCCGTACTGAGCAGACTTTACACGTAAAATATCCGTTAACTTCTGAATAGTCTCTGTAGAATACACAATACCAGAAGGATTATTGGGGGTATTAATCATAACCGCCATAACCTTTTCGGTAAGCATCTCTTCAAACGCCTCAAAGTTAATCTGAAAAGTCTCTGTATTAGGTGGCACTACCTTTAATGTAGCACCAGTCAAATTCACATAGGGATTATACTCTGGGAAAAATGGTGCAAAGGTTAAAATCTCATCTCCCGGCTCTGTTACCAAACGAAAAGCATGTGCCAATGCACCTGCCGCACCAGAAGCCATGAAAATGTGCTCTTTACGATATGGAATTCCAAATCTTTGTTCCAAAGATGCCGCAATTTTTTCACGTACACTGGTAATTCCCAGACTTGGACTATAACCATGTAATGCAAGTGGTTCCTGATTCTGCAACATCTCAATCATTTTATCTGTAAATTCCTGTGGTACAGGAACAGATGGATTTCCTAAGCTATAGTCAAATACATTCTCGTATCCGATTTCTTTGCCTCTTGCTGTGGCAAACTCAGACAACTGTCTGATTACAGACTTGCCAGACAGCATATCTTTGTATTTCTGAACTAACATATATACTACCTTTGCCTTTCTCTATATAACAATTACAATTCTACCACAGTTTTGACACTTTACAAGCCTAAAGTGCAAGTGTGCAAGGGCAGACTCCGTCTACTCTTGCACATGTTATCAACACTAATTTAATCTTCTGCCCACACAAGCGCACATTTTACCGCTTTTTTCCAACCTTTTAGCAAGTTCTCGCGCTTGTCCACTTCCATCTTACTATCAAAAGTAGATCCAATCTGCCAATTAGCTTTAATCTCCTCCTTACTGCTCCAATAGCCTGTAGCTAAACCAGCCAAATACGCTGCACCAAGAGCGGTAGTTTCAATGCATTTTGGACGTTGCACCTGAGTGTTTACAATGTCCGCTTGGAACTGCATCAGAAAATCATTAGCACTTGCACCACCGTCTACCTTCAAGCTCTTTAAATCCATACCACTATCCTGTTCCATGGCACGAAGCACGTCCGCAGTCTGATAAGCAATAGACTCCAAGGTGGCACGAATAAAATGCTCCTTCGTACAACCTCTGGTAATGCCAACGATGGTCCCTCTTGCATACTGATTCCAATATGGGGCACCCATTCCCGCAAAAGCAGGTACAATATATACACCTGCGGTGTCTTCCACTTCCTCTGCATATTCTTGGGACTGTGCAGAGCTTTTCAGCATACGCATACTATCTCTCAACCACTGAATCCCCGCACCTGCTACGAATACGCTTCCCTCCAAGGCATACTCAATTCCCTCTTCGGTACTTGCCGCAATAGTGGTAAGCAAGCCTGAATTAGAAGTAATGGCATTCTTACCTGTATTCATCAGCATAAAACAACCAGTACCATAGGTATTCTTTACCTCACCTTGTTCAAAACAACACTGTCCAAACAATGCCGCCTGCTGATCACCCGCAGCACCTGCAATAGGAATCTCTCCACCTAATACAGATGCATCTGTATGTCCAAACACATAACTAGATGGACATACTTTAGGTAACATAGCTGCTGGAATCTGGAAACGCTCCATAATCTCCTCATCCCAGCACAGACGATGAATATCAAAAAGCATGGTTCTAGATGCATTACTATAATCAGTTACATGAACTGCGCCCTTAGTCAAATTCCAAATCAACCAAGTATCTACGGTGCCAAAAAGTAATTCCCCCTTCTGGGCACGTTCTCTAGCATTCGGTACATTCTCCAGAATCCAGGCAATCTTGGACGCACTAAAATATGCATCCGGAATCAAACCAGTCTTTTCACGAATCACTTGGTCAAATGCATCTTTTTTCAAATCTTCAATCATATCTGAGGTACGTCTACACTGCCATACAATGGCATTATAAATTGGTTCCCCAGTTGCTTTATCCCACACAATCGTAGTCTCACGCTGGTTGGTAATTCCAATTCCTGCAATCTGATCTGCATGGGCACCTACCTTTGCCATACTTTCGATGGCTACCGCAAGCTGGGAAGACCAGATTTCCATAGGATTGTGCTCCACCCAACCTGGCTTGGGATAGATTTGTGTAAACTCCTTCTGGGCAATGGAACAAATATTGCCCCCTTTATCAAATAAAATACAGCGAGAACTTGTCGTCCCCTGATCTAATGCCATTACATATTTCTGCATAATATAACCCCATATCCTTCATTAATTACATGACATTAATGTCATTATTCAATCTGTTATGATTCTGAATAGCACAACGCGTATCTTTCACTAGCACTTACTCATGCATAGAACGAGTAGCCACGATATCTACTCCTGTCCCCACAACATTAGAAAGTACTACATCCCCTACCTTCACAGGCAGTGTTACCTCTACCTTTGCAAGTTCATCCATAATATCCATAATCTTACCCTTGGGAATATCTTCCTTGGTCTTAACGGATATTACTGCGTCTTTCCTACCTGCCACACGAACGGTAGATGTTACAATTCTAGTTGGATTAGCCACTTCCTTTTCGCCATATTCGGCACCACGTGGACAATTATTGCCAGTAACGCTGACACTTCCGTCATCTTTTGTTTCTATTCTTAGCTGACAACCTACTGGACAGCATATACACACCTTATATACTACATTTTCTTCTGTTTTATCCATGCAACCACTTTCCCTTCACAGTTCCACCAAGTCTGCACTCATTTTTGATTTATTGATTTTGGCAGACATACCTATATTGATTCCAATTACGCTCTTGTGACTCTTGCAGCCACATACTCAGCTGCAAATCTACCTGCCTTCTCTGCTTCCTTAGATACATGATCCACCAACTCATGCACATGTAGCACATTGCCGCAGGCAAATACACCTGATACAGAGCATTCCAATCTATCATTGACAATTGGGCCATTGGTTTTTGCATCCATATCTGCTCCCATTCCAACGGTCAATTCATTCTCTGGTATCAAACCGCATGATAAAAGTAGGGTATCACAAGGCACTGTCCATTCACTACCAGCAATTGGTTTACCATTAGCATCCACCTTGGTTAACGTCACAGCCTCTACTCGTTCTTTTCCATGGATTCTTGACACAGTGGTACTTAAATATAATGGAATATTATAATCATCCAAACACTGTACAATGTTACGTTTCAATCCACCACTATAAGGGCGCAGTTCTGCCACACAATGTACCTTAGCACCTTCCAATACCATTCGCCTTGCCATAATCAAGCCAATGTCACCCGAGCCAAGAATCACAACCTCTTTTCCAGGCATTCGACCTTCCATATTCACATAATACTGAGCAGTTCCTGCGCTGTAGATTCCTGCTGGTCTGTAACCAGGGATGTTCAAGGCTCCTCTTGGTCGTTCCCTACATCCCATTGCCAGAATCACACTCATGGCACAGATTTCTAACAAACCGTCCTCTTTATTCATAGCAGTCACAAGCTTCGTACCATCTGCTTGTTCCTTAATATCCGTTACGATAGTTCGCAACAAATAAGGAATCTTCTCTACCTCTACTCGCTCAATATAACGCTCTGCATACTCTGGTCCCGTCAGCTCTTCCTTAAAGGTATGCAGACCAAAACCATTATGTATACACTGATTCAGAATACCGCCCAATTCCTTATCACGTTCCAAAATCAGAATATTATCACATCCTGCCTCCTTGGCACTAAGCGCTGCTGCCAAGCCCGCAGGTCCGCCTCCAATAATTACAACATCAACTTGTCTTAAGCCCATAATCTACACCACCTTCCCTATTCTTTGGTGTATCCCACTAGAATACGTGAATCGCCATCCATCTTGCAGATTTCGCCTTGATCCACACCTAGCTCTCTAGCCAATATCTCTACCGTCTTAGGAGAACAGAAGCCAGCCTGACATCTGCCCATACCCGCTCTAGTTCTTCTCTTAATTCCATCCAAAGTAGTAGCACCAACAGGTCTATGAATGGCGTCCACAATCTCGCCCTCTGTTACCAACTCGCAACGGCAAATCACATTGGCAAAGGCCGGATTCTCAGCAATCAAAGCCTTGCGCTCTTCATCTGATGCCAATGCCATGTTAGGAATCCCCTTACGTGTCTCTATAAAATCAGTCTTCCTCTCTACTGGATATGCCGCATCCACAAGCTCTGCCACATATTTTCCAAGAGCTGGCGCACAGCTTAACCCCGGTGACTCCACACCAGCTACATCAAAGAAGCCCTTCGCATCTTCCACCTCTCCAATCACGAAATCCTTCTTGCCACTTTCCGTTACAAGATGAGCTCTTAGTCCCGCAAAAGAGGTAATAGTCCATCTTCCTGAGATACTTGCCACACTTCTGGTAGCCATCTCCATAACCTTCTGTAAACCTTCCGCAGTAGTATCAATTCCTTCTTTATCTAGAATATCCTCCGCAGTAGGTCCCACCAACAGATTGCCATGTACTGTTGGAGTCACTAGAATTCCTTTTCCAAGCCTAGAAGGAAGCTGAAAAATGGTAGAGCTTACCACATCTCCACATCTTTTATCCATCAGACAATACTCGCCCTTTCTTGGGACGATTGTCATTTTTTTCTCACTTACCATATTGTGAAGAACATCCGCATACACTCCCGCCGCATTCACTACGATAGGCGCGCAAAATTCCTCTCCCCCTGCCGTAATACGATAAGAGTTCGTCTCGTTCTCCACTTTTTCAATAGCAGTAACAGGATGATTCAAGAAAAATTCCACTCCGTTCACTGCTGCATTCTCCGCGAAAGCTACCGTCATGCCAAAGGGACATACAATACCACCTGTAGGCGCATAAAGTGCAGCCACAATATCCTTGGATACATTTGGCTCCAACTCCCACACCTGCTGGGGCGTTAGAATCTGTACATCCTTCACACCATTTCTTTCACCACGCAACTTTAGTTCTTCCAACTTTGCAATGCCTTCCTGTTCAAAGCAAAGCACGAAAGAACCATTTCGTTTGAATGGAAAATCCAATTCTTTTGATGCCTTTTCCATCATTTCATTGCCCTGCACATTCAAACTTGCCATCAGAGTACCTGTTTCTGCATCAAATCCTGCATGAACAATACCACTGTTAGCCTTAGAAGTACCCTCACATACATCAGATGCCTTTTCTAGCACCGCTATGCGACGCTTACCTCTTGCCAGTTCTCTTGCAATGGCACATCCACTAACCCCCGCGCCGATTACAATTACATCATATTCACCCATAAGCTACCTCCCTTTAAGAATTCTATTCTAAGCAAAGTGCTTTAAAATACCCATTGAACCAATAGCATATATAAAATCGTCCCGCCTGCAATAGACCATAGCATTTGTCGTTTCCACAGATGTAGCACTATCACAAATACAATGGCAATTGCCTCTGGAAGCCCCCTGCTTCCATCAAATATACTTACATTTTTTAAGCAATAGATTACTAGCATCCCAAATACTGCTCCGGGAAGCACACGACCTAAGTACTGCACATACTTTGGCGTAGAACGTCCCGATGGAAACAGTATAAAAGGTAATGACCTCGTAATCACAGTTCCTAACACTACCATAGATATAGTAATCACTTGTTGCATGATTGTCATACTGCTTCACCGCCTTTCTCAAGCTTGCGACGAAGCAAGGTCAAAGATACCAATATAGCCATCATGGCTGGAATCAGGAAATGATCCGCACCAAAAATAATAAGACACACTAGTGTTAACCCCAATCCCAGTGTCTCACTAACATGATGCTTATCCTTTAACCATTGTTCCAAGAAAATGACCACAAACATGGCAGTCATTACAAAGTCTAGACCTTCTGTATTAAAATGAATAATCGAACCGAACAATCCACCCAAAGTAGCACCAACTACCCAATAGAGCTGATTAAGAATGGTTACAAAGAAGTAAAACCACCCCTTATCTACATCCTCAGAAATCTTAGCAGTACAATTAATAGAAAAACTCTCATCGCACATTCCAAAGATAAGATAAGGCTTTTTCCAACCAGTTCCTTTGTATTTATCCAACATTGATAACCCATAAAAAAGATGACGGGCGTTAATCATTAAAGTCATGATTAGCGCCTGTAATGGGTTAAAGACCCCGAGGAGTAGCTCAACCGCCACGAACTCCACGGAGCCTGCAAAAATAGTCAAACTCATAATAAAGGGATAGATTACACTAAACCCTGATACATTAGCATAAATTCCATATGTCATTCCTAAGAAGAGGAATCCCATCATAATAGGAATAGTATTGGGGAATGCTGCCAGAAATGCTTTTTTTAACTTCTGTCTCACCTACAAGTCCTCACCCATCTAGCACACAGCAGTTAAATCAACCATGCTACCGCCTTTTACTTCTACATATTTTTTACCATCCAGCTGCAACCACACGCTCTGGATGCTTGGATTATATACGCTCTCGCAATTAGCCGAGAACTGAAGATTCTTAGCTGCAACCATGTAATCCACAATCTCAATATTGGTTGCATACCAGATATCATCACGGCCACCCATATATTTACAGAACTCTTCAATTACTTCCCAGTTATTATCATTATCAAATTCATAACTATGTCCCCACACATACATTAATTTCATGTACTGTTTCTTCTGGAAATTAGCAAAAAACTTTGCCTTCTCCATTAATCTAGGATCATTATGATGGCAGTTAGGATGCCACTCATACAAATCTGTTGGTAACTTAAATGCTGCAATGGTCTGCATTGGATCATCCAAATCTACATCCCCATCCACAGAGTCTACCACTCTGGCATAAGCAATACCCAGCTGTTTTAATAAGTCTTTGATTTCCTCACTGTAGGAGCCATTTGGATATGCATGTCCCCTTACAATCTGACCAGTTAACTTCTCCAAGCCTTTTCTGTCTTCTAAAATCTCAGTTGCTACACTTACCAATGGGCATCTCTCAATAGTAGGATGTGTCATGGTATGAGTTGCTACCTCATGGTTCTTATAAAGTTCTGCAATACGCTCCTCTGGAATACGAGGTGGATTGCCCATCTGACCATAATTTAAATTAAAGGTTCCTTTAATTCCATATTTATCAAAAATCTGAATCAGTCTCTCGTCCTGAATCTTTCCATCATCGTAGCTCATTGTTAATGCTTTTGCTTTTCCCTCAGGAAAACAAGTATAAACTTTCATTGTTATGTATCCTTTCACTTGTAGCTCATATTAGAAAGTATTGTTTCCGTTAATACTTTGCTTTTTGTCTACCTTCTATATTAGTACTTTCTACCTCTTTTCGCAACTCATTCTAAGCAAGTTCTCTGTAATTTTTCACTCCCTTTTCAACAATCCTGCCTCTATCATTGCATATGAATTTTACTTTGCACGTTGCTTGTCTTTAAAGTGCAAATTTGTTGTAAATTTTATCCTTTTTTAACAATATCGTGTCCTTCTTTGCATTGAAAGCCACACAATAATCGTGTATTATGATTTCATCAATAAACAAAAAGAGAGAGGGAGAAATTTATGAGAGAATCTTTTCGTAACCGTCGCAACGGCTTTGAAACCGTTGATGGCACAATGCCTCCAGAAAGCAAGAAATCATCAGGTAAGCTAATTACCATTATCGTAGTGGTTGTCCTTGCCATTATTCTTGCACTGGATTGTACATACCAAATTCGTGAACAGGAACAAGCTGTTTTAATTACATTAGGTAATGCACAGGCTGTTACCGATCCTGGTCTACATTTTAAAATGCCTTTTATTCAGAAGGTTCGCAAAGTAAACACTACTATTCAAGGTTTTTCCATTGGATACAGTACCGACGATAACGAGGCGAATACAGATGAATCATTAATGATTACTTCTGATTATAACTTTGTTAACGTAGATTTCTTCGTAGAATATCGTTATAGCGATCCTGTAAAGGCTTTGTATGCTTCATCTGATCCTAAGAGCATCTTGAAAAACATCAGCCAAAGCTGTATTCGTACAGTCATCGGTAGCTATAATGTGGACGATGTATTGACCACTGGTAAAAATGAGATTCAGGCTAAAATCAAAGAAATGATTATTGAACGTCTGGACGAGCAGGACATCGGTATCCAGTTAGTTAACATTACCATTCAAGATTCCGAGCCACCTACCACAGAGGTTATGGAAGCTTTTAAAGCAGTAGAAACTGCTAAGCAGGGAAAAGAAACTGCAATCAACAATGCAAATAAATATCGCAACGAGCAGCTTCCTCAAGCACAGGCAAAAGCCGATGGTATTATCAAAGATGCAGAAGCTCAGAAAACAGAGCGTATCAATGAAGCAACTGCACAGGTAGCTCGTTTCAATGCAATGTATCAGGAATATATTAAAAATCCTACCATTACTAGACAGCGTATGTTCTATGAAGCAATGGAAGAGATTTTGCCAGACTTAAAGGTTATTATCGAAAGTCCAAGTGGGGATATGCAGACTATTTATCCTGTTGAATCCTTCGTTTCTTCAAGCACACCAGCTGCACAGACTAGTACCACAACCGACGCAGCTGCTGCACAATAAGGAGGGGAAGTATTATGAAAATTGTTCGTAAAATCGTTATAGGCGTTGTGTTGTTAGCAGCCCTTATTGTTGGCTCTTCCAGCATCGTTGTTACCTATGAGAATCAATATAGTTTAATTCGTCAATTTGGTAAGGTTGACCATGTAGTAAGTGACGCAGGTGTCAGCTTCAAAATTCCTTTTATTCAAAGTGTTGATACCTTACCAAAACAGACCATGTTATACGATATGTCATCATCTGATGTTATTACCAGTGATAAGAAGACTATGATTTGTGACAGTTATATTTTATGGAAAATCTCTGATCCATTAAAATTCGCACAGACCTTAAACTCTTCTATTACCAATGCAGAGAATCGTTTGGATACTATTGTATATAACTCAACCAAAAACGTAATCAGTAGCCTTACACAGGAAGATGTTATCTCTGGTCGTGACGGTGAATTATCTGCTGCCATCATCAACAACATCGGCGATACTTTAGACCAGTACGGAATCGAGCTTCTTGCTTTTGAGAACAAGCAGCTTGACCTTCCTAGCGACAACAAGGCTGCTGTATATGAGCGTATGATTTCTGAGCGTGATAACATCGCTGCTACTTATACCGCAGAAGGTAGTTCCGAAGCACAGAAGATCAAAAACACTACCGACAAAGAAGTAACTGTTATGCTGTCCGAAGCAGAAAAGCAGGCTGAAATTCTCATTGCAGAAGGAGAAGCTGAGTACATGCGTATTCTTTCAGAAGCATATGCAGATCCTTCTAAACAGGATTTCTACTCTTTCGTAAGAAGCCTTGATGCAGTAAAAGCATCCATGGTAGGTGATAACAAAACGGTGATTCTATCATCTGACTCACCTATTGCACAGATTTTCTACGGAAGATAAATCTTAAAAATGTTTATGCAACAAAGGACTAGAGCAAATGCCCTAGTCCTTTTCCTATGTCTGCCATATTCAATCGGCTTTAATTCACATCTTCTCAGTTCAATATAACCTTTTGATTTTACAAAAGAATCTCATCAATACGTTGTCTCTCTTCTTCAGAGAATGTGGTATTTTCAATAGCACCTACATTATCCAGAATCTGCGAAGAACGCGATGCTCCAATCAATACACTAGTAATATCCCCATCTCTGAGAATCCAAGCCAAAGCCATCTGCGCCATGGTTTGTCCTCTATCCTCTGCAATTGCTTTTAAAGCTCTAAGCTTTGCAACCATTTCTTCGTCAATTGCATTTTCCTTCAAGAATCTACCATCGGTACGAATACGACTATCCTCTGGAATTCCGTTCAGATAACGGTCAGTGAGAAGTCCCTGTGCCAATGGGCAAAAGGTAATGATACCAATTCCATTAGCTGCCGCATAATTCTTCAAACCATCCTTCTCAATATCGCGTACCAACATAGAGTACTTGCGCTGGTTGATTACAAATGGAGTTCCTAATTCCTTAAACATTTCTGCTGCCGCAATTGTCTGCTCCTTATTGTAATTGGAGATACCTATGTAAAGTGCTTTTCCACTTTTTACAATGCCATCTAATGCACGAACAGTCTCTTCCAATGGAGTCTCTGGGTCTGGTCTGTGATGATAGAAAATATCTACATAATCCAAGCCCATTCTCTTCAAACTCTGATCCAAGCTTGCTACCAAATACTTTTTGCTACCCCAGTTACCATATGGTCCTGTGCCAATGGGCAAAAGGTAATGATACCAATTCCATTAGCTGCCGCATAATTCTTCAAACCATCCTTCTCAATATCGCGTACCAACATAGAGTACTTGCGCTGGTTGATTACAAATGGAGTTCCTAATTCCTTAAACATTTCTGCTGCCGCAATTGTCTGCTCCTTATTGTAATTGGAGATACCTATGTAAAGTGCTTTTCCACTTTTTACAATGCCATCTAATGCACGAACAGTCTCTTCCAATGGAGTCTCTGGGTCTGGTCTGTGATGATAGAAAATATCTACATAATCCAAGCCCATTCTCTTCAAACTCTGATCCAAGCTTGCTACCAAATACTTTTTGCTACCCCAGTTACCATATGGTCCTGGCCACATATCATAGCCTGCTTTCGTGGAGATAATCAACTCATCTCTATATACACCTAAACCTTCTTTCAAAATGCGACCAAAGTTCTCCTCTGCCGCACCAGGAATAGGGCCATAATTATTAGCCAAATCAAAGTGTGTAATACCTTTGTCAAAAGCCGTATAGCACATATCCTGCATATTACTCATCTCGGCATTGCTACCGAAATTATGCCAAAGGCCAAAAGATACAGCCGGTAAAAGCAAACCACTGTTACCACAACGATTGTACTTCATTTCTTCATAACGATTCTCATTTGCCTGATACATAGTATAACCCTCCTTATTATCAAGTAATGTTATAATTATAGTATTATTTTCTTATCTATACTGCAACTCAATCGGCTTCGTTTTTCATGCAAAAACAAGCAATATCCCACACCTTATGTACCCTTTCTATTTTCACCTACTACCTTTAACCTACTAAAAAATAGGTAGTAAATTGAAAATGACACACTCGTCACCACCCACGTTAATGGATAGCAAAACATTATATTGTACATATCTGGACGCATTGGAACCGCTACCATCATCCAAAAACAACGCAAGATACAGGTTCCCAGCATGGAAATAATCATAGGAACCCAACAGTCACCAACTCCTCTTAATGCTCCCGAGAAAATCTCAACTGTAATATAAGTGATATAAGTAGGTACAAGATATCTCATCATATCTTGTCCAATCCGTATGACCACTGCATCAGTGGTGAACAAACCATATACATGAACTCCATAATAATATAACACCCAAGACATTAGAATCGTTGCAAGGGCACTCATACCCATACAGCTTCTCACACCGCCACGGACGCGTTCCTGCTTACCTGCACCGTAATTCTGCCCCACAAAGGTAGTTACCGAAATACCAAAGGCGTTAATCATCATTCAGAACACACTATCAATCTTGCCATAGGCAGTCCACGCTGCCACCACATCTGTTCCAAGAGAGTTAACACTAGCCTGTACAACCACATTAGATACACTGTACATAACAGACTGCAATCCTGCCGGAAGACCAATCCGAATGATGCGCATCAATGTCTGCCCATCTAAGTGAATCTTTCTAATATCTAATCGATGCATGTCTGTAGTTCTCATCAATACCCAAATTACCAACACCGCACTAAGCGCTTGGGAAAGAATGGTAGCTAAGGCAGCCCCAGCTACTCCCATTTTTAATATAACCACAAAGACTACATCCAATACAATATTGGTCAAACAGCTTGCAATCAAAAAATACAGCGGACGCTTTGAATCCCCTACTGCACGCAGGATTCCTGAACCCATATTATAAATTAGATTGCCAACCAGCCCTAAGAAATAAATGCGAATATACAATACCGATGGCCCCATTACATCTGCCGGCGTATCCATGGCTTCCAGCACCGCAGGTGCTATGGCAATTCCTCCTACCATCATAACAAATCCAGCAATGATACTAAATGCAATAGAAGTATGTACTGCAATACTTACCTTATCAGCATGTTTTGCCCCATAATGCTGGGAAATAATAACAGTTGCACCGCTAGACAATCCTACAAAAAATCCTACTAGTACTTGTATCACACCTGCGGTTCCACCACCCACTGCTGCCAGTGCTTCTTTCCCCACAAAACGCCCTACAATCATAGCATCTGCTGCATTATATAGCTGTTGAAAAAATGTTCCAAATAAAATAGGAAAAAAGAAGAGAAGCAACTGTTGCCAGATGACACCTTCCGTGATTCCGTTGGCTCTATTTTCTTTATCCTCCCTTTGTATACTGCATCCTTTCGTTGCTTTTTTCCGTATTTTTGTTTCTGCTTCTATTTTTACTTTCACATCTTTTTCATTTTCACAATTTTCTACCATTTTGCTTATCCTTTTACTTCTAAAACTTTCCATAAGTATTACTATATTTATTAGATAGTAGCACATTGATTTTCATCTTTCTACTGAATTTCTGTAGGAATATTTGTTTGAAAGTCCTTTCATATATGCTATGATAGAGTCAGTCGAAAAAGGAGGCCTCTATGACCGAAAAGAAAATCAATTATCAATTTAAGTTACTATATGCATTTGGTATTATTTTTATTGTAGCAGGGCACTGCAGAGATGGTGGAATTAGCATTTTCTATGATTGGTTCACTCCCTATGCATTCCATTTAGCATTGTTTATCTTTTGTTCTGGTTATTTTTACAACAAAGACAATGAGAAGTCCATCTGTAAATCCATATTACATAAAGTTAAAACATTACTAGTTCCTATGTATCTATGGAATCTTTTTTACGGGATACTGATTACCATACTACATCAATTAGGATTCACACTGGCAGAACCATTAACTATGTACAATCTTTTGATTGCTCCTTGGATTGATGGACATCAATTTGCGTTTAATTTGGCAGGATGGTTTGTAACACCACTTTTTCTGGTTTATGTATTTAATCTCCTATTGCGCAAGTTACTATCCTTTATAAAAATGGATAATGATTATCTTATAGGTCTTTTATACCTCATTTTGGGAATGTGTGGCATTTATCTTGCCATGCAAGGATACAACAAGGGTGTGTTTGTAATAGTCGCTCGCATGGCTTATTTTATTCCTTTTTATGGACTTGGTACGCTTTATCGTTATCACCTTGAAAAAAAAGATGTGCTTCCCAACATACCATATTTTGCAATTGTTATGTTTGCACAGCTTTTAATTATCTCTCACTATCGCGTGAATAAGTCCTATGTTCCTTCTTGGGGCGAAAACTACGATAGCGTTATTATGCCATTTTTCGTTGGTCTATTGGGTATTTTATTTTGGTTACGCATTACGAGAATTCTTTCTCCTTTATGCGAAAAAAGTCGTACGATTCTATTGATTGCCGATAATACCTATTCCATTATGATTAATCAGTTTTTTGGTTTTTTCTTGGTAAATACTTTATATAATTTTGCGCATATGCATTTGGGAGTATGTAATGATTTTGACCCCAATATATATTACACAAATGTATGGTATTTTTATTTTCCTTACAACACAATGCAATGGTGCATTATATATTTGATAACAGGGGTAGCCGTTCCTATCGCCATGTCACTTGCCATCACATGGGCGAAAACAAAATTACTTTCTCTGTTGCCACAGAAAAAATAGGTATAAATATATGCAAGTAAAAAAATTATGGAACAAATGGAACGTTAGATTAGTAGTATTCTTAGGATGTATGTGCTTATGGGGATGCGGAAATGTGGAGAATTCGACAGACAGCATATCTTCTGAGCATCCTGCAGTCGTTGCAACCACGGCGGAAGAATGTACCCCTACTAGGATACCCTACGAAATAGAAGACGTTTCAAATACTTCAACCGAAACCACTCCTAGTGCTACCACCGATTTAGCAGTCAATTCATCCTCTGTGCCTAATCAATTATCCTTATTAATGGTAGGAGATATTCTATTACATACTCCAGTGGCAGAAAGTGGATTGCAAGAGGATGGTAGTTATGATTTTGCTCCACTCTTTCAACATACTGTTGATGTTATTAGTGACACCGATATAGCATTAGTAAATCAGGAAGTCATTATTGGCGGGGAGGACTTAGGTGTATCCGGTTATCCTTGCTTCAATGCCCCTTATGCTTTAGGCGATGATTTAGTCGATGCAGGCTTTGATGTCATCTGCCATGCTACCAATCATGCATTGGACAAAGGTAAAAAAGGCTTATTGAACTGTGTGGATTTCTGGCAGACCAATTATCCAGAGATTGAAGTCCTCGGCATTCATGAATCGCAAGAGAGCCAAGACCAGATTTTGTACATCCAACAAAATGACATTACTGTCGCAATCTTGAATTATACCTATGGAACCAATGGAATTGCACTACCCGCAGATATGCCCTTTGCAGTAGATATGTTAGAAAAGGAATCAGTTATTGCCGACATTCAAGAAGCAGAAGCAAATGCAGACTTTACCATTGTGTGTCCTCATTGGGGCACAGAATATCAGCTTACTCCTTCTTCTTATCAGGAGGATTGGACACAGATTTTCCTAGAGAATGGTGTAGATCTTGTACTGGGTACACACCCTCATGTAATCGAGCCAATTGAGATGCTTACTAATGCAGACACTGGCGAAGAAATGCTCGTATATTATTCTCTTGGCAACTTCGTCAATTGGACTTCCAGTAGCGGAGAAGGCATCGCCAATCGCATGGTTGGCGGTATGGCTACCGTTACTTTGGAGAAGACCTCCAATGGCGACGTACTCATTGCTGATTATGGTGTAAAAGCCGTGGTCTGCCACCTTTCCGAAGGTACTGGTGGTGTGTCAGCTTATCTTTTATCTGAATATCCTTCTGAATTAGCATGTACCAATGCGATTATTGCGCAGGACGCTATTTTTTCCAGAGAATATTGTGTTGATTTATGCAATAAAGTATGGGGAGATGTTTGGGAGTAATACTCCCCATCTCCCCAGTTTAGTTTCAGTTCTACAACAACTTTTCTATTTCTCTCAACAGCTTTGCTTTCAATTTTTCCAATTCCTTATTAGAAGGATGCGTATCATCACGCCTTATCAGCTTGCATCACATAAAACTTTCCACAATATGCAACTTTTTCTCATCAGAATTCCACATAAAAATCACCTCATCTGGGCTTTTTTCTATCTGATAATAGTAACTGCATGCCTCATAATCTGGGCGCCATTGAGCAGGAACACCTATGTCATCCAGCCACAATTCTGACGCTTCGCTATAGGTACCTTTTCTATATGTGTCACCTTCTGTAGGACAGAACGCCAGCACATCTTCCACCATGCATCCCGCATCATATTGGAATACATGATATCGTATTCCATCTCCATGAAAACTTGCTTCCGTCGCTTGTCCATACACTTCCTCGTATCCAACAGGTAATACAATCCCCCAATTTCCCTCAACTATATTTGTATAAGGATAATTGGCAATATAGTAAGCCAAGATTCCACCTAAGAAAACTCCCATTAACAACGCCACACAACATCCTATTAGTAATCCTTTTTTCATTTTGTTCATCGTATACCCCTCCGTATTGAATTTTATTAAATACACCTTCTATTCCTTATCATAGTCATAGTCAATAAGACCATGTTTCTTATCAATTTCACTGATATAAAGAGAATATCCATAATAGATTTGTTCTTCGCCTTCTGGTGCTCCATAACAAAAATCCGAAGGAAGATATCTCTCATCAAATCTCATTTCACCACGATCTAAATGAGTAATATAAACATAGGTAATCTGATTTTCTCCAGATAAAAGTACATACTCATACGTGTAATCATGATTTTCTATAGCAATATATACCGGGTATGGATATGCTTCATTTTCATCACGTAACAATACAGACTCCCAATCTTCATATACCTTTTTTACCTTCTCCAATCGTTCCACTTCTGCCTGATATTCCTCAGAAGTATAGTCCACTTGCAAAAAAATACTTACTCTTGGTTTAAACCATGTTTCTTCATAATAAAAATCAAATTCGGCATTTACTGCTTGCTCCGTTACTTCCTTCGGAAATATTACCAACCCACTGGGGATATGTCTTTCATATATCAAAGAATAATCCTCAACATCCTGCGTTACAAGCGCCTCATCATCTATTGGGAAAAGATAGGCATATATCCCCGCAAATATGCACACTAAAAGGAATAGCGTAAGAATCCCCACAACTATTCCTATAATAATTTTCTCTTTCTTTAAATTTTTACTCTTCATGTCAATTCCTCCCAGCTTTCGTAAAATAAGTTTTTTAACTAACTGTCACCTATCTTACACTGGGAAGTTTAAGAAAATACTCAGAGACACTTTAATATTTATTTAAGGTTTTCTTGTGGATTCTTAAACCTCCATATAATCCACTTAATAATTATATTTCTTTTTATTTATGACGAGCAGTGATATCGTCACTACTAATGCCACTAATTCTGCCATAACAATAGATAGCCAAATGCCATCTAATCCAAAGATTAATGGCAACACTAATACCGCAATCATTTGAAACAATAATGTTCTTAGGAAGGAAATGAGTGCAGATACGAGTCCATCGCCCAATGCAGTAAAGAAAGAGGAACCATAGATATTCATTCCCATTACCACAAAGGAAAGGCTATAGAGTGAGAAACCTCTCTTGGTCATAGCAAACAAATCCGCATCATACCCCACAAACATTCCCGCCAATAGGCCAGACATCAAAACCGCTATCACACACATCAAGCTCCCTGCAACAATATTGAATTTAATGCTTTTCTTGAATACATTCCTCATCTCCGTGTTATTGCCCGCACCATAATTATATCCGATGATTGGTGCAGTTCCGATGGAATATCCAATAAATACTGCCACAAAGATGAAGTTCACATACATGATTACACCATAGGCAGCCACACCATTTTCCCCTGCATAATTGATTAATTGCAAGTTATATAACATGTTCACTACCGATAATGACACGTTCGTCATCAACTCAGAAGAACCATTATAGCAGGTTTTTCCTAACTGTTTGAAATTAACCTTGGCTGGCACCAGCCTCAATTCACTGGTATTCTCTCTGGCAAAATAGATCAACGGAATTACTCCACCTACTACCTGGCTTATGCCCGTCGCCAATGCAGCACCTACAACACCTCCTTGTAACACACCAATCAGTAAAAAGTCCAACACAACATTGGTCAATCCTGCAATTACAGTAATGACCAATCCTAAGGTTGGTTTTTCAGCGGTCACAAGAAAGCTCTGGAACACATTCTGGAGCATGAATGGAGTTATTGCAACTAACAACAATCTTCCATAAGTAACACAATGTTCTATTAAATCAGATGTAGCTCCCATTGCAATGGCAATCTGTCTCGTAAAGACAATTCCAAGAATCGACAACACAATTCCCACGATAATGGTCACCTTTATAAGCATGGAAAATATCTCATTTGCTTCTTTTTTCTTGCCCTCACCAAGAGTCATTGCAACCAATGCGCTTCCACCAGTACCAATCATGAAGCCAAATGCACCTATCAGCATAGGGAATGGCATAATCAAATTCACTGCTGCGAATTCAATCTTCCCCACATAATTGGATACAAAAAATCCGTCAACCACGCCATATATTGATGTAAAGATCATCATAACAATCGATGGCAACACAAATCTAAAAAGCCTACTATATGTAAAATGATCTGATAATTTGATTTCCATGTTATTCCTCCTGAATTCAATAATAACAACCAAACACTCCTGGTATCAACGTTTTAATTTACAACCATCTAATACTTACATTCTTCATTGCTACAACAAAAAAGCTGGATAAGGAAACAGATATTTCAATCTGTAGCCTTATCCAGCATAACATTTCCATCGAATGCTCTGCCCTCCGAGCCAGCGTGTGTACTATATCACAAAATGCGAGGATTTTCAACATCGTACCTTAAACTTACACCAGAAACGTTTCGGTTAAATATTCCGCAATTCCCTCTTCGTCATTACTCCTAATCACTGCATCAGCAATATTCTTTACTTCATCCAACGCATTGCCCATTGCAACTCCTTTTCCGCAAAGTTGTAGCATTCCTGCATCCACCAAATCATCACCAAAGGCAATGATGTTGTCTGTAGAAATGTTGCAAGCCGCGCACAGCTTTAAAATTGCATTTTCTTTCGTGGCACTTTTTTTGGTGAACTTATACCACTCTCCATCCACAAACTTAACGCAATCACAGTCCCAAAGCTTTTCCGCCAATTCTGCTGCAGCATCTGGTTTAAATATTTCTACGCACATTTTTAATGATTTTTCTGAAAAATCCGCAAAATCAGTATATATGCTCTCTCCCCAACTAGCATCAACCTGGTTAGGGTCTATCTTATAATTCCAATAATGCTCATCAAGGGTATCAATGGTTATCTCACAGTCAGCTCCACATATATCTCTTGCCAACTGAATCATATCTCTGGTCTCTTCCACCGAAAATTCCGCTATATGTACGTACTCATTATTATATTTTACAAGGGCACCACCACTAGAGATAATGATATCAGGGCATAGTTCTGCAATAAATTTCAAAGAGTTCTTTTCACTTCTAGAGGTCGAGACACCTATTAACAGACCTTTTTCTCTACATTTTCTCAGTACTTCTAGTGTATGCTCTGAAATTGTTTTGTCGCTACGGAGCAATGTGCCGTCTAAGTCGAATAGTAGTATTTTGTAATCCATTTTTTCTCCTGAGTAGGTAAATTCATGACTAGTACATCTTATTCTCATAATCCTGCAATTCATGGAAAATGTTATCTATAAACACTACATCGCCTACTATGCGATATAGCATAAAATACCTGTGATTCAAGAAGTTAATTCGGCGATATTCTAACTGATGCAGTCTTGGATTATCACACAGTTTCAAGCTTCCAGCTACGTGCTTTAGACTCTCAACCGTTGCATCAAAATCATTCAGCACATTTTTCGCTGCCAACTTATTCTCTTTCTCAAAAATAAGATATTTAATAAAGCTATCTAAATCTGCTTCGGCATCTTTTGTAACTACTACATTATAATCCATATTTTGCCCTCATGTCCCGAGAAACTTCCACAGCCTCCCTATACATTCCTTTTGTTGCGTGCTCACGAGATTTTTCCAACTTTTGTAATATTTCAGCTTCTGTTAATGCTTCATATGGATTGGCATTTGCTCTTTTAATCTCGAATGGAAAACCATTTACTGCTAATGCCTGCGTTAAAAACATACGAATTGCAGTTGTGGTATCTGTGCCTAAAGCTTTAAATAATTCATCTGATTTTACTTTTAAATCATCATCTACTCTTACTTGAATCGTGCTTGCCATTTACGCTACCTCCTACTCTTTTCTAATATAAGAATAGCAAACAACTAATGCCAAGTCAATGTTTTTGCAATGACTTAGCATTAGTATGTAATGTTTATTTACTTTGTATTCAAGTGTTCTAAGCAAGTTAAAGGCATTATAGCATTATCTCATAGTACAAATAATCTCCTGTATATGCGCTTTCTGTGTTGTTCACCTTTCTATCGTACAATTTAAAGCCAACACTTTCATAATTCTTAGGAGCAATTAGATTACTATTCGTACTCACTATTATCCTTTGAAGGCCTTCATATTCCTTAATTCTGCGAAGTGCTTCCTGTAACTGCATGCGACCGTAGCCCTTTCCTTTATATTTCTCCCTAATACCATTATGACCAATCTCCACATAATCTGGTCTATGGCGAGGATCCCATGTAACAAATCCAATCGGCTCACCATCTATGCATGTTACTAGTCCATAATTATCTGCTATCTCGGGATTGTCATAGAAAAATTCATCGGATTCATGCCAGTTCTCATCCCATATTTGCTTATTTCTTGCATCAAAAGAATATGCATCCTGTAAAATGTCATATAGCGTTCCTCTTGGAAACTCTGTAAATTTTCTAAACTCAATCATTGTATCTCTCCATATCTTTCTTCCATTCCAGTCTCCTTTATGTTATTAGGTCTCAGGTAATTCCGTAAAAACACCTTTCAAATCATCCGTAACTCCTACATAAACCTTATGATTGTGTCTTCCTGTTGCCAAATAGTGTTCTATCATAAGTTTAGCAGAAAGAGGCATCTCCAGTTTCGATAGTTCATCTAGTTTAAACCATTGGAGAATTCCTTCGTCAGAAGCAAGTTCCATTTGGGATGCATTTTTCAAATTTGCAAAAAAGTAGTAGTTCTGTCTAATCTCACCATTTGTCTTTCTCATGGTTATGTACCTAAGTTGTAAGTCTGAAAGCATGTCTTCTGTAATCGCAAGTTCTTCTTTCAGCTCCCTCAACACACACGCCTTGGGATCATTTAGCTCATATTCTTCAAAATGACCACCAGCCGAACCAATCCATACATTATTAACTACTTTTGAACCTTGTCTATATAACAAAAGCATTTTGTCATTATTTAAAAGGTAAATTGAAGTCATATTCCTCAATTTTGGAGTCTTCTCCATTGCAATTGCCTCCCCTCATATTCAACCTTATTCTTAATTATCCAATTTCCACCCATAATCAGCATGGTAAATCATCTGCTTGGTCATGCCACCATCGATACAGATGTTTTCGCCTGTGATGAAACCAGCCTTGTCAGAGCACAGGAACAGCACCATATTGGCGATGTCCAATGGGTTACCCACTCTGCCTACTGGCTGCTGAATAGCGTCTGGTCCATCATAGACGGTATAGGCTGTATCAATCCAACCTGGGGAAATGGAGTTCACTCGCACCTTTCCAGCAAGGCTCACTGCCAAGGCATGGGTCAGAGCAGCAATACCTCCCTTTGCAGCCGTGTAGCTCTCTGTCTGTGGCTGGCTCATACGGTCACGACTAGAAGAGATGTTGATAATGCTAGCACCTTCTGCAAAGTACGGCATGAACAATTTCGCCAAGTAAAAAGGAGCTGTCACACCAACCGCCAAGGCATATTCAAAATCTTCATAAGAACCATCTGCAATTCCTTTCATGCAAGGTATTGCGTTATTAATCAGATAATCCACGTGACCATAATCAGCAATGACCTTATCTGCGAAACGCTCCAAGGTCTCCTTATCCGCTAAATCACCTTTGAAATATGGGTTATCCTGCAAATCGATGACACAGGCTTTTGCACCCAGCTTTTCAAATTCTTCACAGATGCACTTGCCAATGCCCTGTGCACCGCCAGTAACAACCACTACTTTATTTGCAAAATCAGTCATTGCTTGTTTCATATCGTGTCCTTTCTTAGCCAGAATCCAACCTTTACTAACACCTATTCGCCAACCTTCTCTTATGATTGAGGGTGTATGCCATAAGCACCAACAAAGCAAGTAGCAGCATATTCTCCACTAACGCAAACAGATTCAACATAACAACATCTCTGTAAATCTCAATAGGAATATCCATCGCAAATCCACTAAAAAAATTGATTATTCCAATTACCCCATATATCCCTGCTATAATATATAGGGGGATAGGACTTACATTTCTTTTACTACCAAAAAACCATACACAGATTGCCAAAAATACTATATTTAACGCAGTCGCTCCCACCAAAACAAAGCTAGTAAATCCTGTCACTCCCCACACAAGTCCCACAACTCCTGTAAGGATAGCTGTTCCTAAATATAGGACAGATATGCATGTTGCCATCTTGGGATTCAGCTTATCATAAAGTGCTGCATAAATACCGTACCCCAATACACTAGTCAGCAATATGCACTTTGCCATCTCACTAGGAGATTCTATTGTAAACCCATACTGAATCAAGTGATTGCATATATAAATAACGCTAAGTACCAAAGAACACATAAAAGCCACTGATATTAATACGGTCTGCGCTCTCTTTGACACTGACGATTCTAGAATTGCATTCTTCTCCGCGTACATCTTCATATCATCATCCGATAATAGTTCATCCAAAGAAACCTCTAAAAACACCGCCATCTTCTTCGCAGTCATAAGATCTGGATAGCGTGAACCGCCCTCCCATCTGGATACTGCTTGTCTCGTTACATACAGATAATCTGCTAATGTCTGCTGGGTTATTCCTTTTTCTTCTCTTACTTTTCTTAAGTTCTCTCCAAATTCTGCCATATCATTTCTTCCTTTCCTAATTTGTTTACTTGGCAAGTTCATTGTAACTACCATGTTAAAATCAGGAAAGCAACACCCCTTTATTCTCTTGTTGACGATATGTCAACATAGATTAATCAGACAAAAATAGCCTTAAACTTCGCCTTTATGTATTAGTCTCATTGTCCCAATTACAACTTAAATTGAATCGTACTAACTGCCACTCCAATAAAGCCCACCATAAATACTGCAAAATCAATCCAATAATTGATTCCCATGTATAGCCCAACCATTGAAAAAATAAAATATGCTACCGCAAAGATGCTGAATCTCCTAAAATGCTTCCATGCATACTCTTTTCGTCTCTCTTCACCAGCTTTTACTGCGTCCTCATAGCTTGTACTGTTATACCAGTAGATATAGCCTGTCTTATATATAATGTACGCCAACATTGCAACGCCGATTGAGCAAACATTCTGCACGATGCGAGCTAACGCAAGCCTCTCAAATGGTAGAAATACCACTGCAAATGACGCTACACAGAAACCCATCATTCACAGAACAAAACCCTTATAGCTTTTCTTAAGTTCCATAACAAGCTCCTCCATAGTTCCTAATTTGAATGCTGTATGTTTTGTATTTTGATGCATAAATACCCTAGCAGTACTCCCACTCCAAATCCAAGTAAATGTACAACAACCGTTCCCATTCCTAGAAAGCATCCGCCAATAATATAACACAGCAAGTATCGTTTCCCGCCACGGGACAACAGGTTTTTTCCCTTATCTAACAAGTATAAGACAAACAATATACCCATCAGGACAAATATGCCCAATGAAGCTCCAACAATAGAGCCATTTCTAAAAATCAGGCACCAAATGGAAGCAGTAACCACAATTCCTAGATTATATAATGCAACCATCTTTACAGTTCCCCAATATGCTTCCACTCTACTGCCTACAATCAACAATGCATACATATTACATAACAGATGTAGCACTCCCATATGAAGGTATCCACATGTCAAAAGTCGCCACCACTGCCCTTGTTGAAATATGTATCCAAAGGTAGCTTCTCCATATTCTTTTAAGTATCCTCCTCCAGATATAAACAGTCCCCAAACTCTTCCGCCGCCTGCAATGACATTGATTACCCATATAAGTATATTTATTATGATTATACTTAGGGTGACTATTCGTCTTTTCTCTGTCTTTTCCATCGCTGTCATCTCACTACTTCCTTTCAAAATAATCACTTTCGGTTTGGCTTCCTCTTTATCATAAGCATTCTAAGAACATCATCAGATGAAAGATTTTCATTAATAGGAATCCATAGCCACTTTCCATCATGAAGTGATTCTGTTGCATCATACAAATCAAGTGTATGTTCCGTAAAGGAGTCACGCTGCGTCTCAAATTTTTCACGTTCACTTTTCCCTAAAACAATTAATATCTTAGCAACATTGGACTTGGCATAAAAGGTGCAGAGAGTCTTTCCAGCTCTGCGGTATTTGTACTCATAGTTCCAATCTTTAAATCCCTTGTCCCATATCCTATCCATATCATATAATTGATCGATACGTTCTGTTAGTCGATTCCACATACCTAAAATATTTGCACCTATCAAGGCTTCAAGTGTATCATTTGTTGGTTTTTCCATATGATTTACTCTCCCTATTGTTCCAGCACAGCAAAAAATTTCTTGAGGTTTATAGCATTTTCTCTACTCCTACAAATTGGGATTTGACGCGCTTACAAACTGATGGTTTCTGTTTGCCTTCTTAGCCTCTTCTTTTATGTTTAATTATGATACTAACCAACAGCTGAATAATTGCTCCGTATACCAAAGGCAAAAACAGAATTACTACATTATTAAAAACATAGACCCCTGACATAACAAGCATGATTGCGTAAAAAATAAACGTTGGAAGTGAACATACAAACATATACTTCCTTACAAACAAATCAAACCCTATCTTCGCTCTTTTCTTCGATTTAGCATAGATGTTTGCAATTATCCATACTAACAATGCGAATATTAATATGTATATCAAACTATCAATATCCAAAAAAACTGAAAAACTGTCTAAAAAATGGTATTTCTTATCATAGGTCATTTCGTTAGCCATAATATTTATCTCCTTTCGACTGTTACATTGTTGCCTTGACACTTACATCATAAGTTCAGCCCGAAGGAAAGTAACCCTCTATCTCGTAGAATCTCTCTACATTGCATAGAATTTAGGCTATTTCTGTATTTTTTCTAACTGTTCTACATATTGGAATTTACTCAGTTAGTAATCTTTCAGTTTCTTCCATGTCCTTTTCAATCAGTGGACGCATACTGTCTTTGTACTTCGATAAATCAGCACCATGAAAACAGGATAATATCCTTGGAATGTATTGTGGTTTTGCCATACCTACTTGTACAAGAGCCTTAATGCATTGTCTGG
>CAZHEM010000014.1:12450-29628 GCA_964531725.1 uncultured Acetatifactor sp. | reverse complement strand
TATTTGTTGGTTAATGGGCTGCCCATAGTAGCCATTACAGCTTTGCTAACCCAGTTCTCAGAAGCAATCAACTCAATGTGACTGTTCTGTCTCGCCTGCTCATCTACAATAGCCTGAGCGATCTCGGCATCAACGCTCTTAACTTCGTCCAATGAATACATATCTAATCCTCCTAATAATTTCCTAATCACACTTTCTATACTTTACTGTGCTAAAGGCTTTGTGGTTGATTATATCATAGAATTATTAGAATGCAAATAAATTTTCCCATTTTATTTACGAATTCGACTTTTACTGATACAATAAACAAGGAATTTTGTTAATATGACACACTAGAAAGAGGTTACTATGTACTACGTTATTATCAATCCTGCCTCCCGTTCTGGGAAAGGATTACATATATGGAAAGAACAAGTGGAACCCATGCTTCACAAAGAAAATGTTACCTACCGCTCTTATTTCTCAAGAGAGGCCGGTGACGTTGCTAATATTGCCAGAGAAATCTGCAATCAAACCGAAGAGTCCCCTATTCACCTTATCATCTTAGGTGGCGATGGTACTGTGAACGAAGCTTTACAAGGTATTAAAGACACATCTCGTATTGTATTAGGGTATATACCTACTGGTTCTAGTAACGATTTTGCCAGAGATCTTGATATTCCTCAAGACCCTCTAGCTGCATTAGATATTATCCTGCACAAAGGAACAAAACACCTCATGGACCTAGGAGTCGTTCATTTCCCTGATGGCAACAAGCGCAAATTTGCTGTAAGCTGTGGAATTGGTTTTGATGCCGCCGTTTGCGAAGAAGCTTTTCATTCTAAAATGAAGAAAATATTAAATAAAATAGGCTTAGGTAAACTTACTTACCTTGGCATTGCTTTGCAACAAGTATTTGCAGCACCACTTCCTGCTTGCACCATTTCCTTTAGCAATGGCAAAAAGGTACACCTAAATCGTCTCCTATTTGCTGCAAGTATGGTGCATCGCTATGAAGGTGGTGGTTTCAAATTCTGCCCTGATGCCAAACATAATGATGGTATTCTAAATATGTGTGTCGTTGGAGATGTTCCTCGACTTCCATTACTCTTTGGCCCACTCCCTGCGGCTTTCAAGGGTAACCATTTTAAATTCAAAGGCGTTACTCCTTATGAGACAGATTCTCTCCACTTAGAGACTTCTGTTCCGCTATGGGTTCACACTGATGGCGAGTCCATATGTCAAACCACTTCTATGGATGTGGAATGTTTAAAAGATGCCATTCATATGATTTACTAAGAAAAATCTTTAGAAAACCAAAGGTTTTCTAAAGATTTTTTAATGTTTTCAAAATCCACTTGCATTTTTTAAAATGAGAATTATACTAAATATAGTTTTCACGATTGGGGATTCACTATAAGTGGTAAGATGTGTGATAAATATCACGCATATAGAAATGAGGGATAAGATATTATGGAAAAATTAAAGGCATTTTACACAAAGTATAGGCATGCAATGGTGTCTATCATCTATATGACAATCTATTTATTATGGTTCGCCTACTTAGAGCAAAAAAACACCAAGCATTATCAAGTAATTCATATGGGTATCGACGATTACATACCTTTTTGCGAAATATTTATTGTTCCTTACTTATTCTGGTTTGTATACATGACTGGAATTGTCATTTACTTTTTATTTACCAATAAAACAGATTATTGGAAAGCATGCGCATTCCTTTATACAGGAATGACTGTATTCCTTGTAGTTTCCACTTTATGGCCAAATGGTCACCACCTTCGTCTGGCTGTAATGCCACGAGATAATATATTTACACAAATGGTTGAGGCACTATGGCGTACCGATACAGCCACCAATCTATGGCCTAGTATTCACGTGTATAATTCCTTGGGTGCACATTTTGCCATTATTAACAGCAAGCAATTTGGACACAGAAAGGGAGTGCGTTTCGCATCACTTCTCATCTGTTCTTCCATTATTCTTGCAACAGTATTCTTAAAACAACACTCTATGTTTGATGTTCTTACTGCTTTCGTAATGGCAGCAATTATGTATACGTTGGTATATCGTTATGATATTGTTTTACTACTACGCAAAGCATTTAACAAACCAAAAACCGAGCCTCTTGCAGGCTAATCAGAATCCGCACAGAAAAGCCAACCTTTCCTGTGCGGATTTTTCATATAAAAAAGCTGTGCATGATGGCACAGCTTTGTATGTACTATATTAATTAAACTTAAAAATTTTCTGAGCAATTTTATAGCCTTCTACTGAAATCTTACGTCCACCTCTACCAGGTAAGTTCATTGCTACACCGAAAATACCTCTACGAAGCTGTCTAAAAAGAGTAGCATCCTTTTCCTTAAAATATGCCCATAGCTCATCCTTTTTCGCTAAGTGTTCTGGAGTATTAGCACGCAAAAGCAATACAGAAGACACAGTGGTTACAATCTCTAAATAGTTAAACATATACTGACGTAGTCTCTTATTCTTTGCAATCTCTGCCTTCTTCTCCAAAAAGTACTCAAACATGATTTTATTGACCTTAATCTGCTGATCAATACGAGAAATCATAATGGTCTCATTAACAGACTGGTCTTCTCTTCCGATGTAATAGCGGTAGAAATTCACATCCAAATAATACATATTCTTTACATGAACCAATGGTTCAAACACATAAATATTGTCTACATAGAAGGTCTTCTCTGGCAATTCAATCTTATTGTCCTGAAGAAGCTTGGTGCGGAAAATAACGGAATGCATTAAAATATAATGGCCTTTTGCAAAATGGCGACATTCATCCCATGTAAACATCTTATTCTGTGGTAAAATATGACGATAATGCATTACTTTTTTACGCTTTGCACCCTCTTTGTCATATACAAAGTTGCTTACCAGCATATCCAATACTTTATCGCCACCTACAAGCTTACGCAAGGTATCAAGAATCTCCATATAAGCTGATTCTTTTACCCAGTCATCGCTATCTACTACTTTAAAATAAAGACCTGTGGCATTGGCAATACCCATATTAACAGCAGAACCATGTCCGCCATTTTCCTTATGAAGTGCCTTTACAATGGTAGGATATTTTGCTGCGTATTCATCTGCGATTTGCGCGGTATTGTCCTTAGTAGAACCATCGTTAACAATCAGAATTTCTACATCTTCTCCACCAACTAACAAGGATTCAATACATTTTCCCATATAAGCTGCTGAATTATAGCATGGGATTGCTATAGATAATAATTTCATCTCCCTACTCCTCTCGAAATCTTTCGTTTCCTAACTTAATATTTAAATATCCAACATAAGCAGCAAATGCTGCTGGAATTGGGTATCTGTCTAATGTGTCCTGAGGCTCAATATAAAGCCACTTAGCAGTCTCTTCATCGGGTGCCCCCTTTTCTAATTCATCCACTCGTATCATAAACCCACGCATATGCCATTCCTTATGGCTGAAAATGTGTTTAGCATCTACTACTGGTTGAATACGCAAGGTCTTAAGTCCGTGCTCTGCTAAATATTTCGTAACTTCTTCTGCGGTACAATAACCTTCTAGCATAGGGAATTCATACATTCCTGCCAAAAGTCCCTTATTACTGCGTCTACGAACCACTGCTTTATTCTCATCTTGAATAATCAGAACTGTCTTCTGTTCAATGGTTCTAGGCTTGGCTGTTGCCTTTTTAGGATATTGCATCTGAGTCTGGTTGGCATAAGCCAGACATATGTCATTTAATGGACACTCTTCGCAATGTGGTGCACCATTAGGTACACATACGCACGCCCCAATCTCCATCATGGCCTGATTGAAATCACCCGGTCTATCGACAGGTAATACTTCTCTTACTTCCTGTTCCACCTGTGCTTTGACCTTTGCATCAGAAATAGGTCTTGCATCCTGACGGATTCTTGCCAACACTCTAAGGACATTGCCATCCACCGCCGGATAGCATCTACCATACGCAATAGAAGAAATGGCACCAGCAGTATAACTTCCAATGCCTTTTAACTTCAGCAATTCTTCATATTCTGAGGGCATAATCCCATTGTATTCTTCCATAATCTGAATAGCTGCCTTTTGCAGATTACGAACACGATTATAGTATCCAAGACCTTCCCATAATTTCAATAAGGTCTCTTCCTCTGCTTTGGCTAAGCTTTCAATATCTGGCAGACTTGCCATAAAGCGTTCAAAGTATGGCTTTACCGCCTCTACCCTAGTCTGTTGCAGCATAATCTCTGACACCCATACACGGTATGGTGTAGGTTCCTCTCGCCATGGAAGAACTCGTCGGTTACTATCATACCATTTCAAAAGCGGTTTGGGAACCTCTAAAATGTCTCCCATTCTAAAGTTTCCCTTAAGATTTGTGAAAGATTCCTTGTTTATCAATTCACTTGCTACCTTGGAAGACTTCGTCACATTAGAATCATTAAGTATAACATCAACTTGTTTATTCAACTGCAATTCATCTACGCTTACCTTACACTCAAAAGCTAATATCTCTACCCCTGCCTTGCTTGCCTTTTCCAGAGCTTGCGCAAAGGCTTTATGTGTCTCTGCATTAGGAGTAAAATATGCCACATCTTCCATCTGTATGACAAATAAAACGATGACACGGTACCCTTCCCTTTTAGCAGCAATTAGTTCTTCTACATGCTTTATGGCTCTCTCAGATGGTGCATCCGGAAACTTCACCACACCATCCTTTTCTAAAGTGACACCTTTCACTTCAATAAATATCTTCTCTTGTTCTGTCTCCACATAGAAATCTAGTCTAGAATTGCCATATTTTGTCTCTGGACGCACGCAAACAAGGTCAGGGAAGAATATCTTTTGCATAAGCCATTCTTCCACGACCTTGTTGGGTGCCTGTGAATCCATATTCACCAGACGTTTATAATCTGTCTTTCCTTCTACCTTTTCCACTGCTATTAAATCATACAATGTCTTTCGCTGTGGATTGTCGCTTTGCTCTAAATAGACAGTTGCTCCTGGGACTAATAATTCCCTGCAACGGCCAGTATTTTTAACATGTACCGTCTCTCGTTTTCCGCCTACTTCTACATATGCGATAAACCGATTGGGCCTCTCTATGAATTTACCTGTTACGATATGATTGTATTTCATGTATTGTTCTTTCTATACTACTAATTCTCATACACATTACTTAATGTGTTCAAAACTATTATACACAATTACGCCCTTCTTCTATATGGCACTCTTGCTGCTGGCACTACAGTTGCTGCACTTACTGTGTGCACACTCTGATCATCGAAAAAGATTTGTGCACCAAATGCTTTTAAAAATTCTTTCTTCTCCACTCCGCCAAGAAAAAATGCCTCATCTAACCGTACCTTCCATGCACGAAGAGTACGAATCACTCGTTCATGAGCAGGGGCACTTCTAGCAGTAACCAAGGCAGTACGAATGGGGCATTCCTCATAGGGAAATCTCTCCTGTAGCCTAGATAACTTGCGTAAGAAATTGGCAAATGGACCATCATGCAAAGGATAAATTGCATTCTCCTTCTCGTTACTTTCAAAGGCTTCCAACCCTTTACTTTGAAAAATCTGCTCCGATTCATCCGTAAAAAGGACTGCATCTCCATCAAACGCAATGCGAATCTGCCCCTCATTATCATCCAAATTCCAACATGACTGTTCAGCCTTACATTCATCTTGTTCCATCTTACCGTAATACACCACTTTAGAAGACATCTCTGTACAGATAACTCCTGCAGCAATGCCATTGTCTATGGCATACTGTACATCATCCTCATAGGCAGATAAAAATAAGTCAACTCGAAAAGCCGTCAAATAAGGTGCTAAGGAAGCACCACTTACCAATGCCGCCCTCGTTATCTGCAATCCATAATGTTCTATGGAATGAAATACTCTAAGAGAAGTATCCGCACTATTTCTAGACATAATCACCACTTCTACATAAGCTTCTTTAACACTTTGATTCAGTCGAAGTAGGGCTTGTACCAATCCAAAGCCTGGTCCAGGCTTTAATATATCCTGCTCATGGTCCACTTGATATTTGCGATATGCCTCTAAACCTTCCGTCTCAAATATCTCATTTTCATAGGACATATCAAAAAGTGCCCTTGCAGAGATTCCAATTACCATTTTATTGTCTAACTGATATGCCATAAGAAGCTCCTTCCTAGGGAACTCTTATATACAGACAATTAATGCAAACGATGACATTCGTACTTTTCCAAAGTAAGCAAGCACTTCTTCAAGGCTTCAAAACGCTCTTCTGTACTACCATCATTTAACTCTATATCACTTGCAATTGCCATAGTAGTTAACATCTCATCTGTAATACGATGATGTAGACCTGCCAGAATATTAAGCTTCTCCTCGTAGGAATCCGCATCTAAGAATTCAAGTACCATAGGGTCTAAGTTCAACTCGCCTTCTGGCATGTCATCCTGAGTAACTGCATTATCAGCATCAACCATCATATCTGCCTGTTTCTGCACCTTCATAGCTTCACTTGATGTTTTCATCTGTTCCTGTCCATCCATAGCTTCATTCACTGCAGTCTGTGCTACCCTACGTTCCTGCATTCTAGCTTCATCCGCACCTTGAAGCTCAAAACGGAACTCCTGTGTTGCATCTGGATATTTATTCTTATCAACTAATCCTATGAACATCTCAAGTGGTCTTGCATATATTTTGAAATCACCATACATAGCCTGATACACTACCAAGGTCTCTTCCGTCTCTGTATGCTGTGCAATTGCTACTATCTGATATAAGTTCCCTTTAAAATGTTTATATATCTCATGTGGTTTTGGTATAAATGACATTATTAGGGCTCCTTTCTTACTAATCATTTCTGAAATAATTACTCTTTAGAGTATACCCCTAATTATGCCAAATGTCATGCTCTTCTTATAAATCCATTACAAGAAATTCTTGGTTAAAGCTACAATTCTCCCCATCAAAGTTACATTCTTCCAGTTGCAGCTTTAAATCAGCCTTCCCTTCTTCACTTAACTGAGTAATTTTTTTGTGATGTATGGTTAATGTATATTCTCTACTTCCATCTTCATTTACCACTCGAGTAAGTGATATTCCACTATTGTCATAGCCTTTACTATTCAACATCTGACGCACATCTTTCACCATTTCTGTTTCAAGTTGGCGATAATATCGTTCCATCTGTGCAATCTCTATATTACTTTGACTACGAACCGTCATAGTAGTCATAAAAATAATCACCAAACTCAATCCAATAACTGCTCCTAAAAAAATAAATCCTCTCTTTGTAACTGTTCTCATATTTTATCTCCTCCATTGTATATTGCTAGTTTGTTGCGTTAAGTTTTTCAATTAAGGTTCAAATAAATAACTCGCCGTTTCTATATTCATTATTTTATTTATTATATGTCCTATAAACACACCTCAAAGCAACCAAATTTTAACCTTTGTTTACATCACTTAATGCCTTTTTCACAGAAAAAGCCTCAAGACAGTTACCCATCTTGAGGCTTTCACTACTTTATATATTTGCATCTTTATAGCTGTAATACGCAATACCTATGGTTCCAATACCTGAGTTACATGCATTGGTAAAGGATGCTTTTTGTACTATAACCTTGGCAAAAGGAGCGCATCTTAAGGCTTCCTCTTGTAATTGCTCTTGTTGTTTTACACTACATCCCACATGTGTAATTATGATGATGTCAGAATTAATTCTACGCCGTTTTCGTAAATGGAAACGTATAGCACGTTTTCTAGCCGCTACCAAATCACCACCAAACATACCAATTAAGGTTGGTTTACTTTGTCGCATAGTTATCAATGGATGTAACTGGAACACTCTACATATTTTTTCAACCCATTCACTGGTATGACCATTTTGATAATAAATCTTAGAACTTGGCATAAGGAAGGCACTTTGCACATGTCCCTTCATCTTTTCTACTTCTTCATATATTTCATTTGCAAACCTACCTTCTCTGGCAAGTTTTGCCGCATACAGAGTAACCAGTCCCTGACCACAGGATATCTGACCAGAATCAATAACATGTACATGGTCAAAGCCTTTGGCTGCTTTTACCGCAATATGATAACTTTGTCCCGCACGCGCTGCCAGTGAAATATGAATCACTCTCTCAGCCTGTGTCAAAACATCCGCAAAGAATTCTTCATATTCCTCTACCGTTACGCTATCCGCATAAGCACTACTATTCTCTGCAGTAATATATTGACTCAAACTATCTGAATCAATTTCCCTTGTATCAGCAAAACGTCCGTTAGGAGTTCTAATATACAAGTACATTACCTTAATTTCATATTTTTCCAATAATTCCTTCGGCACATCGCATGCACAATCAGTAGTAATGCATATCTTTTTACGTTTACGTCCTGTAATCTTATGAATACGATTCTGTTCTTCTGCTTCCACACTAGCAGCATCTAAATACTCAATAATATCAGATGGTAAGAATTTAAGTATTTCTGCTTCTAACAGTTTACCTTCTATTGGTTTCTCCACGTATCCATCAAAGCCTTGTTCCATATAGAATTGCCTAGCACCCGACAAAGCATTACCCGTTAATACAATAATAGCGGATTCACGACACAAACCATTTTCCTGCGTACGAATTGCCTTTAAAGCCTCCGCACCATTCATGATTGGCATCATATAGTCTAATAAAATAACATTATAGAATTTCAGCTTAGTCATTTCCAAGCATTCTGCTCCAGACTTAGCCGTATCCACTTGTACCTTAGTAGCCGATAGTAGCTTAGTAGCAACCATAGAATTCATAGAATTATCATCCACAATTAGAATTCTTGCTTCTGGTGCCTCAAAACTCGGCTGATAAATATTACCGTTGGCATCTCCTCGATGCATGAAATCAATAATTCCTATTGGTGTCTCATTTATTACATCTTGTCGAATGGTTATTGTGAACACAGTTCCCTTGGTATAGATACTATCAATGGTAATTTCGCCACCCATTAGATCTACTAGCTGTTTGGTAATTGCCAATCCTAATCCACTACCTGTAATAGACGAATTTTTTCTTTCATCTACTCTATTAAAGGCATCATAAATATGCTCCAAGTCCTCGTTACAAATTCCAATGCCTGTATCTGCAACCTTAATCTTTAAAAGAATCTGATTATTTACATGCTCTTCTCCATGAACAGATAGCGTTACTGAACCTTTTTCCGTATATTTTACTGCGTTATCCAGTATGTTTAATATTACTTGTCTAAGACGTTTCTCATCTCCACGCAAAGTCATTGGAAGATTTCGATCAATATCCAGATAAAATTCCAATTGTTTTTTCTCTAACTGCACACGGACCAATTCCACCAAGTCACCAATTAACCCTGAAGTCTGATACTGAATTGGAATAATTTTCATTTTATTCATCTCTACCTGAGATAAATCCAATATATCATTTACCTGATTCAGTAACATTTTACTTGCTACTTGGATATCCTGAGCATAGGCTCTAGTCTCGCCAGTTGGATTTTCTCTAAGAATCATCTCATTTAATCCAATAATGGCATTAATCGGCGTTCTAATCTCATGACTCATATTGGCAAAAAATACATTCTTAGTATCGCTGTTTTTGGTTAATTCTTCCTTCTGCATTAGATTCAGTTGGTGCTCTTGTTCAAACATTCTCATATGAAATTTTAGAATAACACCAGCTACAATTCCTACTACAACTACAGAAAAATAGGAATCTATATAGCCTGCTGCCTTTGTTGGCATCCATACTATAAGTTGCGGATTAGCATAAGCATACCAATAGGTACATCCATAAGTCACTATCGTCAGGACTAAAAAGAAAACTAGTTTTCTACCTCGAAACATAATAAATATGTATAGAATTCCCAATGCCCACCATACACTGGCTCCGCCCTCTATGGCACCACTTAATAAAAACATAGCCGGGAATACAAAACCGATAATAACAATTCCCAATACTGTTGCTGCAAAATTATATTTTCGATATTTGAAAGTTGCAACAAAGCAGGCACACATTGCTAACATTAGTAGAATGAGAAAAGGTAATATAATACTTGTCACTTCCATGACCAAAAAGCATTCTGCAGTCCCCACCAAAGCAGCAAGCCCACCGGCTAGAATGATGGTTCGGAACATATTTTCACGTAAGTCACAATCTTTTCCGCTCACTATCTGGAGTATTTTTTTCCACATATACTATCTCTCCTTACCAGATAACTTGTCCTTCATTTTTACAATAGTATCTACTGCTGATACATAATCAGCCATCTCTATTTTGCGGCTCACAGAATCTACTAAAGATTTCAATGAAGTTCCACAGAATTTATACTTCTGCAATTCCGTGACAATTTCCATAAGTTTAGCTCCATCCAAAGAATACATAGCATCTTCCATATCTACTATCATTCGTTCAAACTCCGCTTCTGAAAGTGGAAGCAACGTACCCTCAGTTTCATCCTTTTCGACCATCTCATTGTTGCCCTGCGGACATATTAATTTGTTTTGACGTAGACACACAAACAATTCATTATATTCCTTAATCAGTTCGTCATGATGTTCTAAAATATAATCTATACGTCCCTCTTTTCCTGCAAATTCCAATTCTTTTGCCAAATTTGAAATATGCAATGCTCCTATGCTACGCATAGCACTCTTCATTCCATGAACTGTGATTGTATAGTTTTTCCAATCATGAAGATTATATAATTTTTCAGCCAATGCAGCTGGATTATCTGCCTCTTCACAATATCCTTGCAAAACCTTGATATACTGTTCTCTTCCGTTACAATACACAATACCGCTCTTTACATCCAGACCTTCAATATCTAATTCTTCTGTATCATTCACTAATACATCTTGTTTTGTTGCAGTCTGTTCTTCAGTTTCATTAGAAGGTATTACTTTTTTCTCCGCCATGTCCGACTCAAGCGTAACAATTTTATCAGCGTCCAGATTACGTCTTAACACTCTCTCCAATACAGAACGTTCAATTGGTTTCTCCAAAAAGTCTGTAAAACCTTCTGAAATCAACATCTCTCTTGTTCCTGCAACCGCATTAGCAGTCAGAGCGATAATTGGAACCTTTTGATAATAGCTTCCTACTTTGTGACGAATACGCTGTAGCGTCTCCACGCCATCCATTTCAGGCATCATATGATCCATAAATACAAAGTCATAATTAGCTGACAAAATCTTTTCTAAGGCTTCCTGACCACTAGTTGCCATGGTTACTTTTATCTTGTATCCTGTTAGCAATCCATCAATAACTCGAAGATTCATACGATTATCATCTACTACCAATACATGTACATCTTTGGTTTCAAATTTGCCTGCCGCAACCAGAGTCTTGTTTTCTTTTGCATCCCTAGAACTATTTAACGCAGATACAATAGAAAGAATATAAAATGGCTTATAAACCTTTAACAATCTAGGATTGGTAACATATTTTTCATCATGTCGCTCCATTACCACTACCACATTGGTTTTCTGTGCCAATTCATCAAAATACTCCTTGTCCCTTAAATACTCTGGGGTACTGGTAAAAATATGCGAAAACTGTTCTTTGGATGCCCTTCTCTGTAACTCAGCAAAATTACGACATACATGACATTTTCCTCGCAACTGTTCCACCATATGAATAATCATATTAGAGTACTCATCTCGTATTTCCATCATATCAAACTGTTCCATGTCAATATAAGCTGCCACGTTGATATGTTCTCTTTCCTGCAGTGCGGCGATTGGCTGCTCATCTAATACCTTTTGCGGTATTGTAAATTTCACTGTAGTACCTTTTCCCGCCTTACTTCTTAATATGATAGCTCCACCCATTTTATGAACAAGCGCTTGAGAAATGGCAAGTCCTAACCCAATTCCACTTTCTTGTCTATTCCTACGAGTATCCACCTGATTGAAATGAACAAACAATTTCTCTAAACTTTCCTCGTCAATTCCAATACCAGTATCTTTTACCTTCACAATTAGGTTAATGCCATAAGACTCCCTTCGATACCCAATAGACAAGGATACACAACCTTCATCGGTAAACTTAATGGCATTATCCACTATATTCAAGATTACTCTTCGTAGTTTCTTTTCATCCCCTAACAATGCGCATGGCATTGTAGCATCACAGTCGACAATAAGCTCTATTTTTTTCTCGTTTTTGCGAGCCATAGTCATATTGATGATATCATTTATGGTAGAAGTAATGTTGTATGCCTCTTCCTCCAGTTCCATCTTTCCCGAATTCAACTCCGAAAAGTCAAGAATATCACCTACTACCGACACAAGATTACGCCCCGCTTGCTGAATATTTAATACATTCTCTTTTATCTTATAAGGCAACTCCTCACGCAACAGAATCTCACTCATACCGCAGATTGTATTAATCGGAGTTCTGATTTCATGACTCACATTGGCCAAAAAATCGTCCTTGCTATTTTCCACTCTTTTTAATTCATTAATTACATCTAATAGTTTTTCACTACCCTCTCTATTTCTCTTAGTCCATGTATATACCACATATTGGAATAAAAATATATTGGCTAATTGAGATAAAATAATCGACAATTCTTTTATATCTCTCCATGCAATCGTTTCGATTATGACTCCATGGTAAAAGAAAATAAACAATGCAGAAAAAAAGCTTAAGGTTATGACATCTGCAATACCATATAAGCCCATACATACTACAAACACCATAAATACTGGTAACACATCTACTAAATTTTCCCTGTGGGTCGCATAAAGAATTGCCGTTCCCTGCATTAAAACTGACGTGATTTTAGCACGAAAAGCATAACTTTTAAATCTACTGACATACATCATCCAGCAGCAAGCAAGTCCTGCTACCAAGAAGATACCTATCCAGCTTTCCCATTCCCAATCAAAGGATAACAGCACAATCGTAGAGCAATAGATGGTATAAATAATCATCAAAAAACTCTCTATTTTCCTTTGATTATCTCCTTCGTAAGTAAAATTCTCCACGCCAAAACCTCCCGTCTTATCTGAATATTTGTGCTATTCAGATTATAAAAAACAAGCATACTGACACCTGTACACGCTGTCCGATATTAGAATACCTTCTGGGACAACCGACAGACGCCAGTATGCTTTAATCTTCGTTATATTTTAGTATTTACCGAAGTTACCTGTTAATGAAATAATCTGCTCATTTTTATCAGGTGCGCTATATTGATAGCTCGCTGTACTCATCTGTGTATCACCACCCAATTTGTATACAGAAACCATCTCACGTACTCTGCTTGCCTGATTAGCTAATTCTAAGCTGGCTGCAGCACATTCTTCACTGGTAGCAGAGTTGGTCTGTACCACCTGTGATACCTGATCAATCGCCTGATCAATCTGTGCAATTGCAGTTGCCTGATAATTGGAAGCTTCTGCAATTTCTGTAATAATTGCTTCACTTTGAGCTACAACATGAGTAATTTCGTTTAATGCTTCTGCAGTCTCATTAGCAATCTTAGAACCTGCACCAACTTTTGCAATAGAATCTTCAATCATTTCAGCAGTTTCAGCAGCTGCTGATGCACTCTTAGCTGCAAGGTTTCTAACTTCTTCTGCAACTACTGCAAAGCCTTTACCAGCTTCACCTGCCCTAGCAGCTTCTACTGCAGCATTCAATGCTAAGATATTGGTCTGGAATGCAATATCATCAATTACTTTAATAATCTTAGAGATGCTTTCAGAAGCCTTGTTAATCTCTTCCATGGCAACTACCATCTCCTGCATCTCAGTATTACCTTTCTTAACCTCTTCAATAGCCTGTGAGATTAAATTAGCAGCTTCATTCGCCTGCGCAGCATTCTGACGAGTCTTCTCTGCCACATCTGTGATAGATGCTGTAATCTGCTCAATAGCACTAGCCTGCTCAGTAGAACCCTGTGCCAAAGCTTCACTTGCACTTGCAACCTGTGAAGAACTAGTAGTAACCTGATATGCTGCATCCTTAATATTTCCTAATGCATGCTGATTCTGCATAACCATTTTCTTCAATGCATGTCCCATAACATCTTCTTCTGATCTAGGATGAACTTCTACCAACATATTACCATTAGCAACTTCCTGTGCAATCTGCGCTTGATAACGTACATTTTCCACTACTTTGTGAAAATCATCAATTAGCATGCCAAATTCGTCATTGCTATGCTTTTCAAGCTTAATATTTACATTTCCCTTTGCCAATTCCTCTGCACCTTTGCTAATCTCTGCAAAAGACTTTCTTAATCCATTAATCATAGAAACTGAAATTCCACTTGAGATAATAACTACTACGACAAATTCAATTGCTGTAAATGTACCAAAGCTTGATAAATAGTGCGCCTGATCCTCTACAGTAATAATCTGCTCTGCTGTTGTATAACCAAAATACATAGCAATTACAAGTAACAAGTCAATAATTATAAATCCAATTGTTAATTTAGTTTGCATTTTCATATTTTTCATGGCTGTCATTCTCCTTCTTCCGTATTGTCATCATTAACCTGTTCTATTAGGTTAAGATCTTCGTCCTTCAACAATTTATCTGGATCAAGCAACAATTTTACACTCTCCCCCACTTTACCGATTCCGTATACATATTTGTTCTGGGACTTATCATCATTGCCAATAGACGGTGAAGCAAGAATATTTTCTTCCTTAATCTCTACTACTTCTGCAATCTTTTCTACAATCAAGCCCACCACTGTATCTTTTACATTAATTACAATGATACAAGTTCTGTCCGTGTATTCTATCGGTTCTTGTTTGAATCGAATCCTAACATCAATAACTGGAATGATTTTACCACGGAGGTTAATCAAGCCTTTTATGTAATCTTCGCTCTCTGGAATCTCTGTTACTTCCTGAAAAACAATAATCTCATTTACATATTGAATTTTCAGTCCAAAATATTCGTTTCCAGATTTGAAGGTTACATATTTATCTAGTTGTGTATCAAACTCACTCATATGCTCCCTTGTCCTTTCTATGTATTATTCAACGATTCCCGCCGCATCTAAGATTAAAGCAATGCTTCCATCTCCTAATTGCGTACATCCTGAAAGTCCTTTTACTCTCTTGATATAATCAGGAATTGGTTTTACTACAATCTCCTGTTTACCTACCAAACGGTCTACCAATAGACAGATAATCTTACCTTCAATCTCGATAAGAACTAACATACCATCTTTCTCGTTTGCTTTGTAACCATTTAGCTGATACCATTCACCAATCCGAAGAACTGGATAGCATTCACCGCGTAACATAACAAATTCCTCACCATTTGGTTCATGAATCAGCATATTCTCGCGTAATCCAACAAACTCTTTGACCACTCCTGTCTCAATAACAAAGGATGATTTACCAACCTCCATTACGATTCCGTCAATAATAGCCAAAGTAAGCGGAATCTTCAGAATCATAGTACTTCCATGTCCTGGATTACTTTCAATTTCCAAGGTTCCACCAATTGCCTGAATGTTAGAGACTACTACGTCCATTCCTACGCCTCGTCCAGAGTATTCTGTTACCTTCTCATTGGTAGAGAAGCCTGGCAATGTAATGAACTGATATACTTCCTTATCGGTATAGTCACTATCCAATTTGTAAGGGTCTAACAATCCTTGTTTTCTAGCCTTTGCTACAATCTTATTACGATCTAAGCCCTTACCATTATCCTGTACACTAATCCATACCTTACCAGATTCTGTCTTAGCAGATAAGGTAACCTTACCTTTCTCTGTCTTACCAGCCTTTTCACGCTCTTCGATGGTTTCAATACCATGGTCAACCGCATTTCTTACCAGATGCATAAGAGGATCTGAAATATGTTCAATAATGTTCTTATCCACCTCGGTATGCTCTCCAATCATCTCAAATTCAATGTCTTTGCCTAGCTTTCTTGATACATCAAATACAATACGGTTCATCTTCTGGAAGGTATTGGTCAAAGGAACCATTCGCATACTCATAATGACATTCTGAAGGTCGGTAGATATCTTGGTCATCTGACCTGCTGCCTTATTGAAGTTATCCAGTTTAAGTCCTGGCACCTTCAAATCTGGATTCTGTAATACTACAGATTCAGAGATAACTAGCTCTCCTATTAAGTCCATCAGCATATCCATTTTATGAACATCTACACTGATAAGAGCTGCCTTTTCTTGTTTTTTAGGTTTATCCTTGGCAAGCTTTTTACCTTTACCTGGTTCCTTGGACTCAATAACGAAATCACCAGGAGCAATTGCTTTGGGGGCAGCTGGTGGAGGTGCCATGAATACCTGTCCACTTTCACCACTTTTGGCTTCTGCCTGTGCCCTAATATCTTCTACACTGGAATCTAAGTCAATACGAATCTCTGAACCAAAGCTATCGAATCCTTGCTGGAATTCTCTAGCATTACACTCGTAAATATCAACCTTCTTGAGTTCATAGCCTTCTTTAATAAGTTCTCTTAATTCTTCTTCACTACATTGTGCCTGCAATAAAATCTTGAAACCATTCTCAAGAATCTCCTCTGCAGTTGCTTCATCAGATATAATGTCTTCTGGGTAATGTAGCAAATCTTCCGCAATTTCTTTTAGGGCATATACTGTTTTATATGCATGTACATTTGCCAGCTGAACATCTGGATGGAAAGTAAGATAAATTTTGTAGAAACGACTTGCTGCTGTAGCCATTGGTGCAATATAAAATTGCTGTGGCTCTACATGGACGTTTTCTTTGATATCTTTTTCTTTCTCTCCTTTTCCGCTCTTGATTGCCGTCAGGAACTTATCAATAGCCGCAACTTGTTCACTAGAATCTCCGTCTGCTGATTCACCATTTTGAAGCTTATCTAGCTCTCCCGTAATAAAGTCCGCTACTGCCAAAACATGTTCTACTAGTTCTAGATGTGGCACATTCTGTGGTTTGGATTCTCTCAGATAATAGAATACATCCTCCAGTTTGTGGGAGATTTTGGTAATCTCATCGAACATCATGACACCAGAAGAACCTTTGATGGTATGCATTGTACGGAATATTTCGTTAATGCTATCCTCGTCAAAGCACTCCTCATCCTTTTGTTCTAATACAATTTCCTGAAGTCTCTCAAGCAGTTGTCCGTTCTCAAACAGGTACATGTCCAGCATCCCCTGTGTATTAAACTCTTC
>CAZHEM010000014.1:0-12440 GCA_964531725.1 uncultured Acetatifactor sp. | reverse complement strand
CCATTTAGTACTCCTTTCTTGCCTTAATTTACGACTTATATGAGTCCAAATTTTTTTAGTGCCTGTTCAAATCTGTCCTGATCTATAGGTTTGCCCGAATATACTGTGCATCCCAAATCAAATGCCATCTTTACATTTTTTTCATCATTTAATGCTGTTGTCATTATAATCTTAACAGCCTTCTCAGGTGGAATATTGCGTTCTTTTTCCAAATTACGAATTCCCATCAATGCCTGATAGCCATCCATAACTGGCATCATAATATCAAGACATACCAAATCATAAGGTTCATCGTCTTCCAACGCCATCATGAATGCATCCACTGCTTCCATTCCATCTACCGTAACATCACAGTCACCATATTTGGATAAGAACCCAGCCATAAATTTTCTTGTGACAAAATCATCTTCTGCTAATAATATTTTCATATGCCTTCCCTTTCTGCCTCCTACATTTTGCTAAGAACGGAATAAGTTCTCTTTGCAATATCCGGCAATTTTTCCTGATACTCAACCGCACCCATCTCATATGCCACCCTCGGCATTCCATATACGACACAGGTGGATTCATCTTGTCCAATTGTTCTTGCGCCTGCTTGTCTCATCGCAAGAAGACCTTTCGCACCATCTCCTCCCATTCCGGTCAATATAATTCCTAATGCTCTATTTCCAACGTTGTCTGCAACCGATTGAAATAGCACATCAACGGATGGACAATGTCCGTTGACTTTAGGCCCCGGTTTAATTACCACTTGGTAATTCCCGTTCATTTTAACTAGCTGCATATGTGAATCACCGCCCGGCGCAAGTAATACTTGACCTGACTGTACAATATCACCTGTTTTAGCTTCTTTAACACGCACTCTGCATTGATCATTTAATCGATTGGCATACATCTCCGTAAATCCTGGCGGCATATGTTGCACAATCACTACTCCTGGAATGTCCGTGTCAAATTCCTTTAACACCGATGCAATTGCTTCGGTACCACCTGTAGACGCACCAATTGCTACTACCAAATCCTTTCTACCAGTAGCTAATGGATGATTGAGTTCCTCTATTGGTACCTTTTTCCAACTGCTTACCTTAGCAATGGAAGCAACCTTAATCTTCACAACCAGTTCGTTCCTCATAAACGACTCTAGCTGTGCACGATTGGCATTCGTTGGTTTTGCTACAAAATCTACAGCACCTGCATTTAATGCATCAAAAACTTTATCACTTAACGAACTAATCACAACCACTGGAAGTGGATACTGTGGCATTAATTTGCGTAAAAACTCAATGCCGTTCATACGTGGGAGTTCAACATCCAATGTCATAACATCAGGTCGATACTCCACAATTGCGTCTCTTGCTTCAAATGGGTCCTTCGCTGTTGCTACTACCGTAATGGCAGGGTCTGCATTCAGCGTCTGTACTAGAAGTTCCCTAAATACCAGAGAATCCTCCACTACTAATACTCGTATCTGACGCATATTTTCCTCCGTTCCGAAGCATTTTACGCTCCTATTTTCTGAAAATAGATGGCTGAATCAACTCAAATCCCGAGTCTGACCGATCAATCGTTTCCGTCCTGCCGATGAATAAATATCCTCCCGGCTCCAGTACGTCATATACTTTTTGAACTAATTGTTTCTTAGTTTCTTTGTCAAAATAAATCATTACATTACGTAAAAATACAATGTGCATTTTTCGTTTGAATGGAAATACATCCATTAGATTAAACTGTCTAAATAGCACCTCATCTTTAATCTCTTTCGTAACTTCGTATCTTTCTCCTCCATCAATTGGACGCAAGAAACGACGTTTCCACGTATCAGGCAAACAATCAATTTGTTCCTTGTCATATCGTCCTGCCGTAGCTTGTTTTAACACATCCACCGCAATATCTGTAGCCAGCACCTTGGTATCCCACTGCCCATGCTCCAAGCCAAAAAAATCTTTTAAAAGCATAGCCAACATATAGGGTTCTTGTCCCGTAGATGCAGCACCACACCAAATAGCCAAATCTTTTTTTTCTGCTTCTTTCTGCTTCAACCAAGGAAGCACTTCTTTTCTAAGAAAATCAAAATGTTCAAATTCTCTCATAAAGAAAGTGTGATTCGTAGTTAGAATATTTACCAATTCTCGCTCTAATTTTCCAGTAATGTCGGTCTCCACAGCATTCATGTATTGGCTATAACTGGTAAACCCATTCATCCTTATGTAATTTTCCAAACGGCCTTGCATGATTTCCTTTTTACGTTCCATATCGATGCCATAACGACCTTTAATAAATCGATAAATTCGTAAAAATTCTTCATCAGTCATGTTCACAACCATATTTTTTACCGCGCTCTATCGAAGCTGACGAACAATCTTCTTCATAATCCAGAAGATATCTGGATTAAACTTCTGCTGCGCATCCTTTTCCATAATTTCCAATGCTTTCTCCTGAGTGAAGGCCTCACGATATACTCTCTTTTCAGTCAAGGCACAATAGGCACTTGCCACCGCAACAATCTGTGCAGAAAGAGGAATTTCCTCTCCTTTTTTCCCTTCTGGATAACCACTTCCGTCCCAATTTTCGTGATGATAGTTGGCAATTTCAATTGCCATATGTATAAAACTATTGCCATTGCCTATCTCACCAATATCTCGTAGTATTCTAGCTCCAATGGTGGTATGTGTTCTCATTACCTCATATTCACCAGGAGTTAACACTCCATGTTTTTGCAAAATATTGGTTGGAATTGCCATATTTCCCAAATCGCACAACGGTGCTGCAAGTTCAATGGTATCTACATAATTATCTGATATCACATCATCATACGCCGCAGACAACTGCATCGCTTCTGTAAGCATACGACAGTTGTAACTTAGACGTTCCATATATGATTCATCATAGCAAGCATTTTCTCTTGCCACACGTATCAATGCATATAAAACGCTTCGACGCTCTTTTTCTATCTGTTTTAACTGCTCTGTAACAGAGACCTGTAGCTGTCTATTCATTTCAACCATTCTACGGTTAGCATCATATAACTTAAGATGCATTCCAACTCTGGCTTTTACTACCTCTGGAATAAATGGCTTCGTAATATAATCTTCTCCTCCTAGATTAAATCCTTTTACAATATCAGAAGGCTCATCAAAAGCAGAGATGAAGATAATCGGAATGTCTCTTAAGTCAGCATCCGCTTTAATCTGCTGGCAAACTTCATAACCATCCATCTCAGGCATCGCTATATCCAAAATAATCAGTTGTGGTTTGATACGTTGCACCATCTTTAAAGCTTGTACACCATTCTCAGTTAAAATAGGCACATATCCCATGTCCACTATAATATCTCTCAATATAAATCTGTTGGCTTCTACATCATCCACGATTAAAATCTGTGGAGTTGCTTTACTTACTTTATTTTCTGCCATACTTCCTCCATGAGATTAAATCATCTCTTGTAATGTCTTTAAAGCGGTTATTGCCTTTTCGTAGTCACCCTTCTGAATTGCCATTTTAAGTCTAAGCATTGCGCTCTTTACTTCTCGTGGTGCAGCCTCTACTAATTGCCTTACCATTTCTGCAAACATTTCTGCTTTTTCCCAGTTCTCCATTTCAATACTGAGAATTAACTTAGACAATTTCTTTTCTATTTCTTCCTTATTCTTCTGCTCCCCATATTTCCAGACGTCTTCACTAACAGTATTTTCTGTCAAACCTTGTAACTTGCGTAGCAATTCCTGTTTGTCAACATCTACTGTATACTCCTCATCCTGTCCTTGATTGCATTCCTCCTCTGGAATTTCTACCCATATATGAAAAGAAAAAGTAGTCCCTTTATTCTCTTCACTATCTACATGAATGTCACCACCCATAAGTTCCACTAATTGCTTACAAATATTTAATCCTAAGCCCGTTCCACCATACTTCCTTGATATGGAAGCATCTACCTGAGAAAAGCTTTTAAATAGCTTATCTTGGTCATTTTTGGCAATTCCTATTCCTGTATCAATTACCATAAAAAATAATTCGATACGATTAGAAACCTGTGCAGTTTTAACTATCTCCACATGTATTCCGCCCACCGATGTAAATTTATAAGCATTGGAGATTAAGTTGTTCAACACCTGTTCGATTCTAAGTTCATCACCATACACACATTCTGGGATTTCAGGTGATACGCTGACAGAAAAATCCAGTCCTTTTTCTGTAATTCGTTTATTATGATTGCCCTTAACATATTCAATCATATTGGCAAACTGAAATTTTCTAGGTTCTAACACAAACTTACCAGCTTCTAGTTTAGAGAAATCAAGGATATTATTTATAATAGCATTCATATCGCTACAACCACGCTCTACCAAACGAAGCAGTTTCAGTTTTGTAGGATCATCCTCTTTTTCCAAAAGTTCTTGTGTATTTCCTAATATGCCATTCACTGGCGTTCGCAGTTCGTGGGTTACATTAGCCACAAATTCTGTCTTCACTCTCTGAGCATCTTCCGCCTCTTGTCCCGCCAAATTTGCCTTTTTTTCTAAGAAATTCTCATTCGTAAGATTATATGCTGTACATACATATAATTTTTCCCCATCGGATAATGGCTGTTCGTCACTTCCTTCATATGGTAGAATTCTCACCCTTGCAGGAAAACAGGTTCGATTTTTACGATACGCCATCATATGGCGCACATCTTCCTTTTCCTCTACACCCTCTTCTGTCGTAAGCTCGATTGTCAGCATTCCATCCATCACTAAAAAAGCACCTGGGAATATATCTGTAATTTGATTTCCGCATAATTCATCCCTGTACTCTAATTGGTGCTTCGCTTCTTGATTTGCATATACAATTTCGCCATTGTCATCAAATATAATTACGATTTCTAGTGCATTATCAATAGAATATTGAAACAAGCCATTCTGCCACATATTTTCCTCCAATATACTGCATAATCAAATTATAGTAAATTAGTACTAAATATTCAAGTGTTTTAGTGCTTTATTTTTATCATTTTACATATTATTTGCAAATTGTTTGATTTTTGTGTTTAATAAATAAAAAAGAGCCACACTTTCGTGTAGCTCTTTCCCATTAGTCCTATTCTTCTGTGTTCTTTAATTCTTTTGCCAATCCAAAGATACTTTCCAAAATCGACTTACAACTATTCATATTTTCCACTGTCGCTTCTGAAGTTCTAAGACCTTCTGTTGAAGATGCAGCAACTTCCTCACTAGTTGCCGATAACTGGTTGATGTTCTCTGCAATAATAGTAGTCGCCGAGATAATATCATCCATAATACTTTCTGTATTACGAATATTATTTGCAAGCTCTGTTACCTCTTTATCTACTCGCTCAAATTTCTCTCTGGTAGCTTCAATCAATTCATTCTGTTTGGTTACAGATGCTACCGAATTTTCTATACTATCATTTGCTAATCTAGTATCCTCATTCAATTCCTGAATAATCTGTGTGATATTATTAGAAGCATCTTTAGTCTGTTCTGATAACTGCCTAATCTCCTCAGCAACTACCGCAAAACCTCTTCCTGCTTCACCAGCACGTGCCGCCTCAATTGATGCATTCAATGCCAACAAATTGGTTTGACTGGAAATACTAAGAATGGTTCCAACAAATCCCTGAACAGCCTCTACCTTGGCAGTCAGTCTTTCAAATACTTCTACTGTTACGCCAGCCGCTTCTTCTACATTGGCAGCCTGCTCTTTTAACTGTCTTACAACATCTGTACCCTCATTAACCATTGCATCCGTTCTGGCAGAAGCTTCTGTCATAAGCTTAGTTCCCTCTTCTGCAAGGTCCGTATTCTTCTGAATATCCGCACACATTGCTGCTTGTCTTTGAATTGCTTCCGCAGTACTTTCTGTACTATCTGCAATATTCTCCATGGCAAAATTGCTAGTATCCACACTCTTACTCAAACCATCAAGCATGTCCATGGCTTCGTCAAAGTGTTTCATAATATCCCCTGCTACAAGTGCCATCTTCTTATTAGATTCTGCCTGTTCTGCTGCGGCTCTCTCTATACTATCCATATTCTCTGCATTAAATGCAACTAATAATTTGGTAATTGTAATGGATACAAACGCAGTTAACGAAAGTACTAGTAATGCTAACACTGCATCCGCAGATAACTCACCAAGTTGTACAAAGCGAATAACATTTCTAATAACACATGCTACCAACACAATTGCATTACCATAATACATCAAACGGATATTCAAATAAGTCATACTTGCAAACAATACTGGAAAAGCATATACATATGTACCATCCGTATTATTTACCATAGATAATACAAAATATGCTACCGATGCTGCCAACAACATTATGATACCACATACTTTGGTCTCTTTCTTCTTAACGTACACCGGAACTGTCACAACCATAGCTACTACTGCTGCCACCAACTGTAAATAAGTTGTCCAATTTACTTTATCTGGACTCGCCAAAATAAAAGCCACTAAAGTCAATGCAATATACGCTAAAATAGTCATTGTTACCAGACACACTCTCTTATTGGCGCGCCTATACTGTTCTTTTGTCATAGTTTTTTCCTCCTGTCTACTGAACAGACTCATATTGTTGACTATATTATATCACTAAATTCGACAATATCAAAAACTTTTTCACAAAATTTTACACAGTTTCGCATTCTTTTCACGCGATTATTTCTTGTTTTTCACATTGTTGTTTATCTTCATTGTTTATTCCATTTTTTCACTCTTTTCCGTTATGTACTGCTCCATAATTGCCGCTGCAATACCAACCATCTGTACACAAGGACGCTTTTGATAATACTCAGCAGTTCTTTTTTCTGGTGTAGGCGCATCTGCGCCTGCACCCAACCCCAACAATTCACGACATACAATACTTCCTGTCATTTCACGGAACTCATTTGCTAATTGTTGTATACGTTCATAATGTTCTTTTTTTCCTTCTTGATCAGTGGGTGAATCGTAGCCATAAAGAGTGCCAGCCACCATAAACATTCCCGATACTGCTCCACAGACTTCTCTTAAGCGCCCCATTCCTCCCCCAAAAGAAGAACTAAGTTTTAATGCAAAATCATGTCCACAGTCATACTTATCTTCAAATGCCAAGAATACTGACTGGGCACAATTATATCCTTCCTTAAATAAATCCATTGCTTTATTGGCATACATACTATTATTTATTTCAATATTCATATTTGTCCTCATTCCTATTGTTTCTTTTATTTTAGTAAAATTACTTTTTAATGTTACCACTTTAATACATTGAATTCAACCTTGCACCTATGCTTTTGTTATACTATAATAGAGAGGATTGATTATGAGAAAGGACTTGCCCGCTAGTATTTGGGCACGGTGATATACCATGAGTTTTGAATTTATTCAGAAGTTACCAACCCCTGATGAAATAAAAAAAGAATATGCTCTTCCTGCTGACTTAGTTAAAATAAAGGAAGCCAGAGATGCCGAGATTCGCGATGTTATTACAGGCAAAAGTAACAAATTCCTAGTTATTATCGGACCTTGTTCTGCAGATAACGAGGATGCGGTGTGCGATTATGTAAATCGTTTAGCAAAAGTAAATGAAAAAGTAAAAGATAAATTAATTTTAATTCCTAGAATCTATACCAATAAGCCACGTACCACTGGTGAAGGTTATAAAGGAATTGTTCACCAGCCAGACCCAGAGAAAAAACCAGATTTCTTAGCAGGCCTTATTGCAATGCGTAAGATGCACATTCGTGCTGCCTCTGAAACTGGACTTACTGCCGCAGATGAAATGCTCTATCCTGAGAACTGGGGATACTTGTCAGATATTCTGTCTTATGTTGCAATTGGTGCCCGTTCTGTAGAAGACCAACAGCACCGTTTGACAGTCAGCGGTTTTGATGTCCCTGCTGGAATGAAGAACCCAACTAGCGGTGATTTCTCCGTTATGTTGAATTCTGTATACGCTGCCCAGCATGCCCACTCATTTATCTATAGAGGCTGGGAAGTAAATACCAGTGGAAATGAATTAGCACACACTGTACTCCGTGGTGCAACCAATAAACACGGACACAACCTTCCTAACTATCACTACGAGGATTTGAATCGTCTCTTAGAGATGTACCAGAAGATGGATTTGAAGAATCCAGCCTGTGTGATTGATGCGAACCACTCTAATTCTAACAAGCAATTTGCACAGCAGATTCGTATTACCAAGGAAGTAATGCATAGTCGCAAGCTCAATCCAGATATCCATGCTTTGGTTAAGGGAGTTATGATTGAAAGCTACATTGAAGAAGGTTGTCAGAAAGTAGGCGATGGTGTCTATGGTAAATCTATTACCGACCCATGTTTAGGTTGGGCTGATACCGAGCGTCTTATTTATGATTTAGCTGAATACGAATAAGTTTTAACTGATTATAGTCAATATAATAAAACACCAGCTACAAGTTTTCTTGCAGCTGGTGTTTTGATATATTCTTTATATGTTCTCTTTGTATATTCTCTTTATACGTTTTACATATTTCCCTTTGTAATATTATCCTCTTGGATGTGCTTGCTTATATACATCTCTTAAATGATTTTTATTCCCCTTTGCATATACTTGTGTACTAGCAATATCAGAGTGTCCCATCATCTCCTGCACACTCTTAATATCTGCACCATTTTCTAACAAGTGCGCCGCAAAAGAATGGCGAAAGGAATGAGGTGTAATCTCTGCATCAATCTTCGCCTTTTGAGCATAATGCTTGATTAATTTCCAGAAACCTTGACGACTCATGGCTTTACCACTACAATTCACAAATACTAGCTCTATTGCAGGATCACTTATCAATGCTCCTCTGCCCTCTGCTAAATATTTCTCCAAAGAATTCCTTGCTTTCGTGCCAAAAGGAATCACTCGTTCCTTGTTGTTCTCCCTGCACACAATACAATCCGTTTGCAGATTCACATCATCCATACAAAGTGAAATCAATTCTGTTACACGAATGCCTGTTGCATATAGTAATTCCAGCATCGCCTTATCTCTCAGTTCCTTAGGGTCATTTCCTTTTGGCTGTTCCAAAAGCTTTGTAACTTCCTCTACAGTCATAATCTTAGGTAGTGTACGTTCCACTCTAGGAGCATGCAGTTGTTCTGAAATATCCTCTTTTATCAATTTTTCTTTATATAAGAAATGATAATATGCCTTAATAGATGCTACATTCCTAGAAATGGTAGCAACCTTAAATCTCTGTCCCTCTAAAAAAGCAATATACTCTTGCAAGTGTTGTAATGTTACTTGGTGTATCCCTTCTATTTCTCTTGCACTCAAATAAACTTTCAACTTATTCAAATCCCTCTGGTAAGAAAGTCTGGTGCTTTCCGATGATTTTTTTACATTCTTTAAGTACGTCAAAAAAGTTTCCGTCGTATTGTTCATAATCCCACCCTTAAGTAACATAACTCTTGCGTTCACAAAAGTGTCGCAGAACTTAATTATACTCATAAACATGCGAAAAATCAACAAAACTCTAGAATATTTTCAAGAAACCACTTACCAAATGATGGTTTACATAACCTTCAAAACCACACCCTATTATGGTAACAAAAATCATAATTGCCAACTGCACTACTTTTTTTGCAATCTCTATCCCGCTTCCTCTACCAATAGCAAATGTATTGTTAAAATAAATGCTTCTGTTCAACGCCTCACACCACATAAAAAAAACAAAAATGGTAGGCAAGTAAAATATGTATTGTGGGAAAATGCTAGTTAAAGCTAACAACAAACCTTTCATACCATATCTTATAAATAAAGTAGCAAAAAATGCTCCTAGTGCTACACCATACCATATAGTCATACCTGCACATACCACGATACCTAAGTATGTGGTAGACAAAATAGCAATCAACACCATTTCTCCAATTCGTTCTCTTAGCACATATGAAAACAAAGCATTGCTATCCACAGACATTTGTTTCATATAATATAGGGTATACTCGTCCAGCAATCCTGTATTTTCCAGCAACACAGTCTTCCCTATGCTCATTGTTAACATGCCAACTACAAAACTAATTACAAAAATTGGAAAGTAAGGCAATCTACTCTCCTTCGTGAACTTTATTGGAAGGTTCATAATACCTCTTTCTTGCTACAAACGCACATTTCATCTATTAATTAATAACAATTTATAACTTGTTTCATGTTATTGTATGCAGTATTTCTTGGTCTTATGTTCCTTAATATAATCATTTATCCGATACTAATATTTGGCGCACTATTTCCGTTCTTTTCTATTTGTGTTTTCTCCCCAATTTACATTTCTTCCTAAACATAAAAAGAACCAATTCATGAATCTCTATAATAAACATTCATAAATTGATTCCCTTGTTTTTAGCAATATTTCGCTGCGTAAGTCATAATCGCACTGATTGTTTTTGCATCCTGAATCTTACAGTCAAATACCATTTGCTTTAATTCTTCAATAGTGTATGCCTCCACATTAATGAACTCATCTTCATCTAGATTTTGCTCACCCTGTCTGCTAAGATTCCTAGCCAAATAAATATCTATCTTCTCATTACAAAATGCAACCGTAGTATAGATGGATGTTAATAATTCTAATTCATCACACACATATCCGGTTTCTTCTGCAAGCTCTCGTCTCGCCGCATCAATGGTTGGCTCTTCTCGTCCATTAAGTCCGCCTGCCGGAATCTCCAATGTCTCACGCTCTAACGCATTACGATACTGGCGCACCATCAACAATTTTCCATCTTCACGCACAGCCACAATTGCAGCTGCACCTTTATGGTCAATTAAATCCCATTTCACCACATTCCCATTAGGAATCTGCATGGTATCCTGATAATAATCTATGATAGCTCCATGTGCTACTAATTCTCGATTTATTCTCTTGAATTCTTCCACGACTTGTCCTCCACAATCTTACTTCATTACATATAGATTTACATGTTCTCCGCAACTTGTCAATGAACAATCTTCAATGTCCACATGAAATTCCTATTTATCAATATCTCCGTCATTATGTTAGAGCTATTATGTTAAAGCCATTTTATCTTATGCCATATTCTCTAACAACTTATCTACTGATACCAATTTCACACAAAGTACAAAAAGGTCTGCGGCCTGTGCCATTTCTTCTGGAGTTGGGAAAGATGGTGCAATACGAATATTGGTATCTTTCGGATCAATTCCGTATGGGAATGTTGCTCCTGCACCAGTTAACACAACACCAGCCTCCTTACATTTTGCTACAACTGCTTTCGCACAGCCTTCCATTGTCTCAAATGAAATAAAATATCCACCATTAGGTTTGGTCCACTGACCAATTCCCAAGCTACCAAGTTCCTGCTCAAACACATTCAAAACAGCTTCAAATTTTGGACGCATCAAATCAGCATGTTTTCTCATATGCTCCTTCATGCCCTCAATATCTTTGAAATAACGTGCATGGCGTAGCTGATTTATCTTATCATGACCGATTGTCTGAACAGTCATCTGACTCTCTATAAATTTGATATTTTCTAAAGAAGATGCAATTGCTGATACACCAGAACCAGGGAAGGTCACCTTAGAAGTAGATGCAAAAATATAAACCATATCTGGATTACCTGCTTTTTCACATTCTTCTAAAATATTTAAAATCTCGTCCTGTTTATCATCATACAAATGATGAATGCAGTATGCATTATCCCAATAAAGACGGAAATCCTCTGCCGCTGGTTTCAAATTAGCCATACGTCTTACTACTTCATCAGAATAAGAAATACCCGTTGGGTTAGAATACTTAGGCACGCACCAGATACCCTTTACTGCAGGATCATTATTAACATACTCTTCCACTAAATCCATATCAGGACCATCTGCCAAAAGTGGTACATTAACCATCTCTATTCCAAAATATTCTGTAATCTTAAAGTGTCTGTCATATCCTGGAACAGGGCATAAAAATTTAACTTTATCAAGCTTACTCCATGGAGTAGATCCATTAACGCCCTTTGTCATAGAACGAGACACTGTGTCATACATAATATTCAAGCTTGAATTACCACATATTACAACATTATCTTTCTTTACAGACATCATGTTAGCAAGAAGTCTTCTACACTCTCCTATACCGTCCAAATCACCATAGTTACGTGTATCATTTCCAAGAACTGTTTTCATATCAGAATCACTATTAATAACATCTAACATAGGCATAGACAATGCAAGCTGTGAGACACCTGGTTTGCCTCTAGACATATCCAGTTTAAGTCCTTTTCCTTTTACATCTTCATATGCAGCATGTAATTCTTCTCTCAATGCCAATAATTCTTCTTTACTAAGTTCTTGATATGCTTTCATCATGCAACAATCCTCTCTGAATAAAAATTATTTTTATGCATCTTGTGTGCATATTATACAATTGGATAATCGTATACAATCATACACTTTGAATATAATACTATAATAT
>CAZHEM010000013.1:0-29738 GCA_964531725.1 uncultured Acetatifactor sp. | reverse complement strand
CCTGATTCGGCGATGTTCTAGGAGGTAATATATTATGGCGAAAAATAAAGTGAAGACAAAAGAAGAACTAGCATTTGAGGCGAAAAGTAAAATTAAGCAATCAACTGCGGATAAAGTATTAAATGCGATATTCTACATTTTTATATTCGCATTTAGCATCGTGTGTCTTGTGCCATTTTTACTAGTAATTTCGGCATCGTTCACAGAGGAAACTGTTTTAAATAAATTAGGTTATGGACTATTTCCAGCAGAATTTTCTTTGGATGCATATAAATTGGTGCTTACTGCAGGAGATATTCCACAGGCATATTTGGTTACAGTGTTTATTACATTAGTCGGAACATTTATTTCCATGTGTCTTACATGCTCGGTTGCATATGCAATGTCTGTGAAGAATTTTAAAAGTAGAAGCAGGTTAGCATTATTCATTTATTTTACAATGCTATTTAGTGGCGGATTAGTTTCATCGTATTTGCTTATCAAAAAATTTCTTCACATTGATAACACTATTTTGGTATTGATTCTTCCTAGCTTGTGTAATGCTTGGAATATCTTGCTGATGAGAAACTTCTTTAGTGGATTACCAGACTCATTAGCTGAATCAGCCAAAATCGATGGAGCAAATGATATAAAGATATTGCTAAAAATTATTTTACCAATATCAAAACCAGGTATTGCAACTATTGGATTATTCTATGCATTAAGCTATTGGAATGAATGGTATAAGTGCTTGTTGTATATAGATTCAAATCATCAGAAATTATACACACTGCAATATTTGATTCAAAGAATTTTACGACAAGTAAATTACGCAGCTAACCTACCGGCAGAATCAGCAGCATTGGCAGGGTCTTTGCCGACGTATTCGTTCCGAATGGCAACGATTGTAGTTGCTATAGGACCGATTGTTCTGTTGTATCCATTTTTACAGAAATATTTTGTACAGGGATTAACTGTGGGTTCCGTGAAGGGTTAAAAGGATTAATAACTGTATGTAGTGAAGAAGGGGGATGTCCGCGAGCTTGTAAAAAGAAGGATATCCTCCTTTTTTAAATGATGTGTTGGAGGTGGGTGCAAGAATGAAAAGAAAAAAAGAAGATAATAAGAAAAAATTCCAATTTATGCTATTTAGTATTCGTAATAAAGTTGTGTTTTGCTTTGTTTTGCCCATCATTTTTATGATTATTATTGGTGCAACAGCATACCACAAAGCGGCAGAGGGAATGCGACAGAAGTATGAGGAATCTACTTTACAAACGATGCAGATGGCTACCGAATATATAGATGAAAGTTATAAACATATTGAAGAAGAAGCGTTAAAGTATGCATGGGATACTGAAGTGAATAAGTACATGATGGGGCTGTATGATGATAATCCGTTAGGTGCAAGCGCAATCCTTACGGAGCTGAAAAATAAAATATGGTCATCCCAAGCAATAAATGCTTTTGTTCAAGATATTCATATTATAACAAGATCAGATATAGTAATGGTTTCGACAAAAACATCTTCTGGTAAAAATGGTATTTTTGAAAAGTATTATGAAAATATAGAAAAAGATAGCAATGGGGATGTATGCAAATGGACGGATAGGCATGAAGCGTTAGATGAATATTTATCATTGGCTGATGAAGAATATATTATGTGCTTTCAAACGTTAAATCAGACAAAATCAGCATGTGTAGTAATTGATATCAGTAGTAATGCTATTGAGCAGTTTTTGAATGAGCTGGACTTGGGTAAAAATAGCATTGTCGGTTTTATTACTCCAAGTGGTAGAGAAATCATATGTGAAGATGTAGCGGAGGGACAAGATAGTGTGCTTGCAGCAAAGGAAAAAGTATTTTGGGGAAAAGAATTTTTCGTAGATATAGAGCAAGTGCATACGGATAATACAGAACATGAAAAGAGAGAAGATATTTCGGGAACAAAAGAAGTAATGTTTCAAGGAAAACCGCACCTGTTTATTTACAGTCGTAGTGTAGAAACTGGTACTACAATGTGTGTGCTAGTTCCAATATCTACAATCACAAGCCAGGCGGCAGAGATTAAATCCTTGACGGTAAAATTAATTTTTGTTGCTAGTTGTATTGCTCTTGTAATAGGTATTTTGACAGTAATAGGTATTCAAAAAAATATGAAGAGGATATCTAAAAAGTTTGGTGAGGTCGCAAAGGGCGACTTAACGGTGCAGATATATGCAAAAGGACGGGATGAGTTTAGGGGGCTAGCATTTTCTGCAAATGATATGGTTGGAAATACCAAAAAACTTGTTAACAAGGTAAGTAGAGCTACGGAATTATTGGAAACATCCGCAAATGATGTGAATAGCGTGTCCAGCGTTATAGATAAGCACTTTAAGGACATTACAGGGTCGATAGACGAAATTAACAAAGGCATGACCAGACAGGCAAGGCATGCCCAAGAATGTGTCAATAAGACAGACCTGTTGTCCCAAGAGATACAAATGGTAAGTCGCGTTGTGGAACAGGTTGAGACACTTGTGTGCGAAACAGAAGCAATGATAAAAAAAGGAATGTATATTGTACAGACATTGGGGGACCGCGCAAGCGAAACAACGAATATTGCGGCACAAGTAAGTAAAAACATCGAGGCGTTGCGTAGAGAATCAGAAATCATTAACACTTTTGTAGAGACCATTACAGAGATTAGTGAACAGACCAATCTTCTTTCGCTAAATGCATCCATAGAAGCGGCAAGAGCTGGTGAAAGTGGAAGAGGATTTGCAGTAGTGGCAGAGGAAATCCGAAAATTGGCTGATGATTCAGGAAATGCGGCATATGAGATTCGTAATAAGGTAACGAATATTAGTGAGCAGACATTTATCAGTGTAGAAAGTGCGAATCATGCATGCGAAATGGTAGAATTGCAGGCTGGTGCGGTGGAAGAAGTAACAGCGGTATTTCAAGAGATGCGCGTTCGCATGGAGGCGTTAATAGAAGGCTTAAAAGATATAGCAGTTAGCATTCAACGTGCAGATAATGAGCGGGACAATACCGTAACAGCAGTGAAGAACATTTCGGACATTATAGAAGAGACCGCGGCGAGTGCTGAGCGAGTGAGTGATGTGGCGAACCAATTATTACATAATGTGGAAAAATTGAACAGCACAGCAAGTATTCTTGATGAGAATATGGAAGGATTAATGACAGAAGTGTCGCAGTTTAAAATATAGTTACGCAAGACATGAGAAGAGAAGGAGAAAACAAAAAAATGGGGTTACGACATAAATGGAAACATCTTATAGCAAAAATAATGATATTTATTTTGATGCTTAACGTGATGCCGATAGAGGCATATGCAAGCGAAAATGAGAACACAGAAGATACTGCAGTAGTTGTGGCTAGTGAAGAAGAATCTGGAACTCAGACAATCGTATTAAAAGATATCGTAACAGTGAATGGAGCAAAACTTCAATCAATTAGTAAAGATATTTTGGGGATGATTGGACGAGGACGTGTTCTGTATTTGAATTTGGATTTAACGGATGTGGACGAGGGCTTAGTACTTACAGACGTTCAATTAAATATGACAGCATCTGGATATACTACGAGCATTACAGCAAGAGATATTACAAACTGTGTGACGGTTAGTGGATGTAATTATGCAGGAACATTGAATGAAGTAACTTATTATGGGGACGCAGTACTACCTACGATAACGGATAAAGAAATAATGGGGAGTTCGCTTCCTACGTCGTTGGAAGCATGGCAAGCGCTTGATGTAGAGAAGGTGCCTACAGTCTGGGAAGCATTGTCATTGGGAAGTGGAAATAAGCAGATTGACATAACCAATTATGTGGTGGATGCATGGGAAAATGGTCAGAAAAAGATTACATTGGCTTTGTATGGAGCTGATGAAGAGAACTACAGCAATATAAAAGGAACATTGGATCCTACGGCGCTTAATCTTGCCATTACAGCAGTAGATGAAGCTGCATTGGCACAGTATGCACTGACGCAAATAGAGGAATACTTAAAGCAAACATATGGCGATTCTCTGCAAACAGTGACAAGTAGCATAGAACTTCCGGAGCAATCTGCAATGGGTATTGGAGAGGAATATGCTATAACGTGGGAAAAGCAAAACAATGAAAATGATGGAATCATTGTTTATAAAGCTTATGTGGTGTATGGCGAACAGAATGTTGAGCAGGAATTTACATTTACCCTATTAGATGAGGTGGCATTAGAGCCGTCTATTCTGCGTGTACAGTTATATAGTGATAAGGCAGGAACTACGGCATTAGAAACACCAAAGGCGTCTAGCGGAGAATCTAGTTGGTATTTGCGCTCTGATTATGTAACATTTGTTTCTTTTGATTTAGAAAAACTGCAAGGTACTTTGCCAGAAAAATATGTGCAAGAAGCGTTATTTCAAGTGAAAGGAAAGAAGACAGGGGGAGGCGCAGGCAATACATTATCTGTTATTTGCTTGGATGATCCGTTAACGGAAACAAGCACAATCCCTAGCGTTTTATTGCGAGATGGAAGCACAGAGTCATTAACTGCAAGCAATATAGAAAATATTGCGGGTAAGACAATTTTAGAAGAACAAAGATTTTCACAGCTTAATACAGATACAAATGAGTTAGAACTTACGAAAAGTATTGTAGATGCGGTACGAAGTGGAAAAGATAGAATTACGTTTTTGCTGCTTTCTGAGGAAAATCAATCAACGGGGTGTGATGTAGACCCTTCAACGGCAGGATTAAGCATTTCATTAGAACAGTATAGCGACGAAAAGCGTTGTGAGGAAGCTCTTGAATACGTAAAAGAACAGTATGCGGATTATTATTTGTATCAGGACGTGGTACTTCCATTAGAAGATGCAAATGGAGCACAAATTACCTGGGAATCTCTTAATCAAGATGTGATTTCCAATGAGGGAAAAGTAGGGACAGTAAGTGGTCTGGTTGATGTATTGATGAACGTAACAGCCCAGAGCGGTGAAGCAATGAAGACTACAAGTCTTACATTCCATGCATGTGATGAAAATACATATTGGGTGTATAGTGCTAGAAACTATCTGAAAGAACAGTTGGATTATTTGCAAAACAAAGAAGTAGAAAACAATCTTAATCTTATTACAAGTGTAGGGGATAAGGTTGGAATTACATGGAGTAGTAATAAACCAACAATAGTTGATTCGCAAGGAAACGTTACAAGACCGGCGGTAAATCAACCAGATGAAGAAGTAACATTGACAGCAAATATTGTGTCTTTGGCAGATAATACCATTCATGCAGAATATGCATTGAAAATCATTGTAAAAGCAGAGGAAGATAGCGATGGTGCATCTGCAGTGGCAAAGAGATATTTGGAAATATTGCGAATGACATATGATGGAAGTGTTATCGTTAATGACTACTATTTGCCAGCAAGTATGGATGCCACGGATAAAACAACTACAAAAGTAGAGTGGAGCGTGAAAGAAGAATCAGAATATTTTTCCATCGGTGAATTAAATGAGTCTGGGTATCCTGTAACGGTAGTGCAGCCAGATGAACCTCAAAAGATTAATGTACATTGTAAAGTAATGACAACTGGTGTAAATAATGTGGATTTTACAGCGGTTGAAGAAGCTGATTTTGTAGTGACGGTAGCGGCTGAGCAAGAGGAAACTTCTTATGGGAAAGAATCATTGGAGCATATTTTGAATTTAAGTCAAGCTTTATATGATGAGGTAAATGGGAACGAAAAGCTATTGGCTACCGTACAAACAGATGGAGATGAGAATGATATTTATGACATTAAATCTTCCTATAATTTGGAATTAGAGTGTGACATTGCGCAGATTATAGAAAATGAGAAATTCGGATTCTTGTATTATCCAGCTGCTTATGATGGAAATGAGATTTCTTCTTATGCAAAAGTGCAGATAGAAGGTACTGGAAACACTTTGCAGGGAACACCGGGAGCTTTGGATGCTGACAAAGCCCAGCTATTTTTGGCGGCTATAGAAAATGGAGATTCCATTTTGAAAGACAGTAGTGCAAGTGAAGTGCAGTATAAAGCAGCAATCGTAGAGATTGTAAATGCAGGAATAGAATTGTTATCTTCTGCCAATATAGATAATACTGTGGCAATCAATGCTATTCCAACGGCAGGTACGGAATCACCGAACAGAGAGAATGTATTAGTTTTTTCCGTAGAACGTCAGAAGCTTATGACGAAGGTGTGGGAAGCAAAAACTACATTATGCCAAAGTGCACAATTGTATTTACTGTCTGATAAACGAGCACTGGTAGAACAGATTCAGAACAGTGAAAATGCATTATGTGGAACTTATCAGTATCCACATAACAGCTATCGAGAGTTTCGTAGTAGAAGAGATGATGAGGTACTTGTTTTCTGCTATTCACATACTGTTAGATTTCGAAATTATGACTCTATACTTTATGGCTTAGAGCCAATGCTTACATATTACAAAGAACAGGAGATTATATCCGGTTCTTATTATGAGACTACTATTCCTGTAAGTGAAGCAATTGCAGTGAATGAGCAGTCCACAACTCCAAGTGCAATGAAGGCAGCAGAGTTGACGGTTGGGTTAAATAGTGATGGGCTAAAACGTTTTGGGTTACTTAAGTTTGACCTATCAGCATTACAAGGAGATGTAAAATATGCATCCTTACAGCTAACGAGCCAGAAGAGTGATAAATATTTGAATGATATTTATTTGGAAAATGAGGACTCATGGACAGGAACAACGGCTTATAATACGTTACTCTCAACCTACGGAACAGATGAAAATGGTGCTTTGGTAAGTAACGAGGAGGATTATCTTGCAAGCTTTTCACCGATAGGAAAGGGTGAAAAATGTTTTATATCCATTACAGATGCAGTCATTGAACAAAAAGCGCTGGATGAAACTATTTCGTTACGTGTACAAGCTAGCGGGGAAGGTCAGTACCCTAATGGATATGTAGGAACAGAGAACACCACATATGGAGTAGAAGATTGGCCATTATTAAAAGTCACAGTAGGCATCATAGACTCAGAAGAATTTGAAGAGAATCGTAACAGAATCCTTTGCGATAAGAAAGAATTTTTGGATAGTATAGAGGTCTCTGAAATTGGAGCTTACGGTTCGTATGATTATTCAAACGCTACAGTAGGAGCTTATCCAGTTGACTTATATGAGTATGCGCTACAAATGTATGAAAAAGCAAGCAACGCAACAGGTGTATATGAGAAGGCTGAACTTTTGGTTCAATTATGTGATGCGGTGCGTGTTTTAAAAGACAATCAGATAAAGAGTACAGATATTGATTCAAATGCTAATCTTTTCTTTACACAAGCAGAGATGGAGGCACTAAAAGCAAGAATAAATGGGAATGAGTCTCTAATGCAGCAATATCTTGAGATTAAAGAAATATCAGATGCAGCATCTTTGGAAGAATTGCAGAAGTTGAAAACGGCAATTTTTACAAATGATACAAATGCAGCAGATGCATTAGGGGTATTGAATTACAGTACAATTGGAAGTGGCTCTAATGCAAAAACAGTAAAGACAAAAGACATGACGCTGGTTAGTGGGGCATCAGCAGATGACGTAGCATATGCAGAAGTGGTGGTACATTTATCTTCTGAAAGTGATTATCAAGGAAATGGTATCAATAATGGATATTTTGCATATGTAGATAATTTTGTATTGAAGGATGCAACGGGCAATGTTACGCCAATCAAAAATGCGGATTTTAAAGAGAACGCAGACAATTGGAGTTACATAGGTATTGACACTACTTATGCAACGGCAACAGAACAAGCGTTGGCAGGCTCGACTGGAAAGTGGAGTACAACGGTATCGTTTAGACAAGAGACAGGGGCGCTCTATTTTGAGAATCAAGCCGCAAATGGCAATGGTGCGTGGGTTTCAGACCGTTTTGCAATAACACCAGGTTCTTATTCGTTAACTTTTAGCCTGAAGCAGCATGTGGTATTCCTAGGAGAAGGAGTAGAAGTTGTACTCCGATATTATGATAATGCTGGGAACTACATAGGATATAGCACGAACTATTGTAATAACTTTAAATCAGGCGCAAGCTTTGGCTCATGGAGTAGCCGATTCCAAGCAGATGCATTTGTGTATGCGATTAGTGGCGATGAACAATATGCGGAAAAGTGCATTTTAGACTTAATAATGGGTGCTAATGATTTTGCACAGGGAAGTGAGCATTGGATGTATAATGCCAGCAGACCTTATGGTATAGATGCATATGGCGCAGTACAAGGTGGTCGATTTGTGAATGCCCTTGCTACCACATATTCTCTTGTGAAAAATTATGAAGGATGGTCAGAGGAAGACCGAGAATTGTTAGCAGAGTTGTGCTTGTATATCACAGGTGATTTGAATGATATAAGAGACCGCTCGGAGATGACTCCAAAAGAGGTGGCAGCAGGAACGACAAACTGGAATATGGATATGGCAATTGGTTCGGCAATGCTTGGTTTGGCGTTTGACGGACTACCTGGATGGGAATATGGATTGCAGTACTATAACAATGGATATATAACATTACTGGGACAGTGCACGGAAATCAATATTTACGGACAAGATGGTGCATGGAACGAATCTGTTCGCTATCATAATGCAGCAATTTCCAAGATATGTGTGTTTGCAAAAAGCATGCGCCATATGTTGGGCGAGAACTGGTTTAGTGCAGATTCAGATGTGCAATTAGGAAAGAGCTTATTCTATAACGTATTGCTACAGACACCGTCCTATCAATATAGTGAGGAGCAACAATACATTGGTACCCCTGTGTACGGTGATCATGTGTTGACAAATGGTAATGAATTTTCCTATATTGGATTGTATTTTGATGAAGTTGCAAAAGTAAATCCAATTCAAGCGTATTCTATGTGGAAGACATGGCAGAAAGCGGGCTCTCCATTAACTGTATTGAATGGTGATTCCAATATGTTAGAGAGCTTTTTTGCACCACTTGCATATGATACGAAATGGCTGACCGAAAAAGGATATAGTGTGTCTGATGCGGAAAATGCCTACAATTCCATAGGTTCAACAGATACAGGAAGTATGGGAGTAGATTCTAATCTAGATGGTCATGTGACTGCACAAGAAAATCAACAGGTCATGGACTATTGGAGCGAATTGGAGAAAACTATAACTGCCGAAAAAGGAAATACCTATAAAAGTCATGGCATTATGGTATTCCGTAATCATTTTAACCAGATTGGAAAAGAAAGCTATTTGTGCATGATGGCAAATGAACAAGAAGTGGCACATAATCACAATGACCAGTTAGCCATTCAACTTTTTGTAAATAATACTCCATTAATTCTTGATGTGGGAATAGGAAGCTATTGGGATTTAAGCAAAGGTACTTATACCCTTTCTAGTGCACATGGATTGACGCAGTTCATTAATGCAGATGGAACAGAGTGCGCAACTCTCAATGCTTCTTCGGTAACACCGGCAGCAGCGCAATTAGATTTCTATGCTTCTGATAACTATGATTTTATGAGTGCTCAGACATGGAAAAGTGCTTCTCACACAGATGGCACTATTACCAGAAATATTGGATATGTAAAAAGTGGATTAGAAGCATACATTATTTGGGATAAAGTAGAGGGTGCGTCAGAGGGGGTAAAAGCACAGTTTAACCTTCCATTATATGCACAAACTACACCTACCATTGACTGTGAGAACAATAAAGTTGCTATGAATGGCTTCAATGGTACCAATCTGGATATATTCTTTTTGAATACAGATATTACAGAAGAGAATGCAAATGTGGATACTATATTGTTGCCTACTACATATATGGTAGAGAAGAGGACTGCTACAGACGTAGCGGCAACTGTGGACTTGCTTCATGTGCGGACTGAGAGGGAGAATGATGATTTCTTAACAGTGCTATTTCCGTCAATAGCAAACGCAGATACAGATTTACAAATAAAACAATTATCTTCAAACACATCTGGAATACAAGTATATGAAATGAAATATTCTGATGCGGAAAAAGAATGTTTGACATATTTGATCCTAAACCCTACAGAGATGGATGCAACAATTGCTATAGATGCTTCAGATAATGAACTGATTAATCTAAAAGATGCAGAAAAATGTAGTGTGGATGCAGGTGCGGTTGAAATAAAAGCAAATTCTATGATGGTTTTACAAAATAAAGAGGAAACGGAAGAAAATACTTCGATAAATAATGTGCCAAACGATGAGTTAGTACAGAATGAAGTAGTTGAGAATGGTTCGGCTGAAAGTATTATTACAGACGAAGACATTGGCTCTGAAGATTCTGATTTTGAAAATGATGATAATGAAGAAACAACAAGCATCCTTACAAATAATGAAAATAAGCAATATTTACAGGAAGGGTTAAACAAAGGTGCAACGCAAAATAGTACAGAAAATACACCTAAAGGAATGGAAGAAATAAAAGACTCGGAAAAAGAGACTCTTCTATCAAAGGGTAAAACAAATAGTAAAAATTTGCTATATTGGGATGAAATTATGGTAAGTGGGGAAAAAAGTATTCTTCCATTAAATTCTTTTTTGAAAGGTAATTGGTTAGAACAAGAATCTGCTGAATATAAAAATGTTGTAACAATACTTGATAAAGAAAAAAAGAAGTACGGACATCTTGCTGTGATAGAAATTAATTTGTTTGACCAGGATGGTAAGGCGTTGCATCAGCTGAACGGATATGTAGAGGTATCAATGCCTCTGCCTGAAGAATTTGTGCAAAGTGATTCTATTTATGTATATCGTTTGGAGGAGGATGCTACACTTACGAAATGTGAGACATATGTAAAGGGAGAACAAATTCGGTTTATGACGGATCACTTTAGTACTTTTGTGCTAGTAGGAGAAGAGAGTAATGATGAGGGAGTAAATGGACAGAATGCATTGATAGCGGTTGTTTTGCTATTGATAAGTATTGCATTGGGAATAATATGCTTTACAAAAAAACGCATTGATAAAGTATCAAAAGAGTAAGAGAAATGGGTCTCAGCTTCGTCGGCTGAGGCCCATTTCTAATGCTATGATTAATTGTGTTTGTTGTTAATACTGCGATATTGTGTAGGGGTCATATTCATATGTTTCTTGAAAAAGGTGAAAAAGTAATTTTTTGTGGTAAATCCGAGTTTATTACTAATGTCTTGAATTGGAATGTCAGTATTAGCTAGCAGGTCGCATACGATAGTAAGCTTTTTGTTGACAATATAGGTATTCAAAGATTCGCCCGTGTTCTCCTTATAGATATTGCGGAGATAGTTGATAGATAAATCTACCTTTTCGGCAATCATGGTAACGGAAAGATTTGGATCATAAATGTGCTCTTCTATGTAGGCATTTACTTCCGAAATCAATTCTGTTTTGGCTGAACTATGAGTTTTAATTTCAATCATTGCATGAATATTTAAATCACAACGCATTAAGAAAATAGATTTCATTTCTGTTAAAGATGGTAGTGATTGATTATCCCATTCTAGCTCAAAGGAAGGATGAGATAGATTGTTGGTATATTCAAAACGCTGCAATGCGGCATCAAGCTGCATGATAGAACGATGAATTTGATTATAATGGTAATTGGTAATACAATCAAAGAAATCATCAATTGCACATGAACAAGCTTCGCTGTTTTGGGTCTTTAATGCGCTTAAGATGCTTTGATCAGCTTCATAAGGATAGTGCTGCAGTGTAGGGTCTACCAGATTTAAATCGTCGTAAAATTGAATACATTCAGATGTTAGCAGACGTCCATTTATGAGAGCTGTTTTAGCAGTATCAAAGGTACTAGAAAGACTTTCCAATTCTTGAACGGGTAAACCAAATCCAAATGATAAATGAAAAAGTCCCATACTATTGAAAAATTGTTGAATCTGTAGGGCTTTTTCCTGTAATTGACGCTTGTTATAATGTTCAAAGCTGCCAGTGAAAATAAGTCTGGTGGAAACTGTTTCAACATATTTTAAGCTAGTTTGCGATTCAAATATTTCATTAGTTACATTTTTTATGGCAAATTTGTATAATTGCAAATCCTTTTCTATATCTTGCAGTGAATCAAGTGGTTCTATGTTTATAATAAACACTAAGTAATTTAAGTATTCGAAACTAGAATCTAAAGCTTCCATATCTTGTTGGGAAATGGAGGAGGTACCCATATCATTCATCAGCTTCCATAGCATAGACTGTTGTTTACCTTCAGCATAATTGTGCTTAAAACGGCTAAGAGTAGAATTTTTCTCCAATAACTGGTGATATACGGATTCCATATATTCAAATTCGTTCTTATGAGTTTGCTCTATTGAATGAGTATCTTCATGCGAGAGATATAGATTCTTTTTGAGTTTCTTAATAGGGTTATATATAATGTAACTAGCAAGAAAAGAAAGCAATAAAGTGACAGCCAGGTACACTATGCTGTATTGAAGGGTTACAGAATATATATCACTTCCATGCAGCTCATCATTTCTAGAGTACATAGAAATATAGGTAATTCCCATAGGAGTTGCCTTGCGATAAGCTACATTATATTTTCCAGTTTCGTCTTCGTACAAGAAAGTTCCTTGGGTACTATCATTTGCTTGTATTTGCTGATAGAGAGGAGAACTGTCACAGTTATCCATAAATTGATTATCATTGGTTGATGCAATTATTTGATTGTTGGAGTTCAATAAAATCATATCAAAATTGCTATCATAATCCATATTTAGCATAGAACAATAAGTGTTGTAATCAATATTTACAACCAAGGCTCCGTTGCTGTAAAGGTAGTATATTAAAGATATAACACGATGTGATTCACTGTGATTACCATTACTATAAGGAATTTCTCGAGGATAACAAAAATAAGGAGTCTGACTAGGTGTGAGAGTTTCTAAGAGTGTGAGTAGTTCTTGATCTATAAAATTTGACAGTGAGTAACGTCCTGTTTTCGTTAATACCGTATCTGTTTTGTAATTTATGAAATCTACTGTTAAAATCATACTACTAATTGCTTGAAAATTATTGTAGGTTTCGCGTGAGTTAATTGCAGTTAATGTATCGTAACTGTCTGAATAAAGAAGTTGACGAACATCTACAGAATCCAAAGCATTATAACAATAAGTGGAAATGTCCTGTATTACAGAATTATTAAAAGAATATGCTTGCTCAATGTTCTGTTTGTTCATGGATTCCATTTCTAAATGATGTTGGCGTTGCATTAATGTAAGTAAGGTGATTGAAAAGACTAGAAAGGTAATGCACGAAATCAAGATGTATGATAGTAGAACCTGCTTAAAGTATGTTTTTTTATGAAATTCGTTTTGAATCAAAAGAAATAGGTTTTTAATTTTTTTCATATATAATCTTACCTTTGTATTGAAGTATCTTAAATAGAAACAACAGTTGATAATATAAATTTAGCATATAATGGTGTATAAAAACAGTTTGAAATATACAGAAAAAGAAGTAATCGGTAAAAAGTGTACTGTGAAAAAATGAAGCGGTGTGAAAAATCAAACTACAGGTTTGCATGGTATAAAGAGTAAAGAAAATCGCAAGTGTTAATTTGCAAAATTGAAGAGTGCGGAAAAAGTTGATATGGTAAACATGTAAAACGCAGATGCGACAAGATAAGGTACCTATATATGCATAAGATTGTTGCAAATGCAAATTTAGACACAAAACTTACAATTATATTGGGAGGAAGTAAGCAATGAAGAAAAGAAATAAACTTACAGCTTTAGTGCTTGCAGCGGTAATGACAGCAAGTACACTATTAGTAGGTTGTGGTTCAGAACCTTCAGTGGGAACAGATGTTAAAATTAGTGAGGAAGCTGTTTCTGAGACTGCAGGTGTAGATGAAGTAACTGCGGAGCCAACTACCATTAAAATTATGCATAAAGGACCAAAGCCAGATGGTTGGGATGCTGTGTATGCAGAATATCTAAATAGAACAAAAGATACTTTAAATATAGAGTTAGATGTCAATTGGATAGAGCATGCTGATTATAAGGAAAAATTAAACTTGGAAATTACTTCAGGTGGCGAATGGGATTTGGTGTTTGATGCATCTTGGATTCAATTAAAGAATCTTGCCCCAGAAGGATATTATGCAGACTTGTCTGAGTATTTCAATAATCCAGAGTATCCAGGATTACAGAAAAGCTTTTCAGAAGATGTAATGAAAGCAAATACATGGTTTGGAAGAATGTGTTATATTCCTTTGTTTGAAACTTATGGAAATGGTATTCCTTGCGTGTGGTACAGAGCTGACTGGGCAAGAGAATGGGGCATTGGAACGGACGGACAGATTAATAGCTATGAGGAAATGGAGCAGTATTGGCAGAAAGCATTGGATGAAGGCTTAATCGCATACGGTGCAACACAGGCTAGAGGATTCTTCCAGATGTTAAGCGTACGAGGTGAATCACGAGAAGGCGCGACAGAAGCAGGCATCCAGAGTATTTCTTCTGGTGGACTTACTTTCTGGATTTATAGTAAAGATGGTAAATTGGTAGATATTGCTGTTGAAGGTAGCGGCGATGAAGCATTTGCTAACTTCCCAGAGGGTTGGAATTATGACTTTGGTGTAACTCGTTTTGAAACTTTTGCAAAATGGCAGAATGCAGGTTATATTGATCCAGATTCTTTAAGTTGTACAGATTACGAGACAGGATTTGACACTGGTCTTTCTGCATCAATTGTAGGAACCCTCGACGAGTATGACAAACGTGTCGTAAACTGTGAGAGCTGGGGAACAGATACCGATGCAATTGGATTCTTTGTATATGCAGATTCTATTCGTGATATGAAGGATGGTGCAATCCCTACTGATAGAAGTGGTAATAATGGATGGGCAGTACCAGCTAGCTCTACAAAGATTGATGCAACTATGAAATTCCTTGATTGGATGTTCTCTTCACAGGAGAATCATGATTTAATTCAGTTTGGTTTAGAAGGCGTGGACTTTGAATATGGTGAGAAGGAAGGAACCTACACCACATTGACAAGTTACAGTGCGGATTTGGGTGGATATAGCTTCTCATGGAATCCAGAATATGCAATGATTAATACTTCTTATACTGGTAAAGCGCTTGAATATAGAGAATACGAGTTAACAGAAGAAGCGTTTATTTCATATCCTATCTTAGGATTCCACTTTGACACATCAGATGTAGATCTTTCTACCTCTGTTGCACAGTGTAAAGCAGTAACTGATATGACAGCGATTGTTAAATTGCATGGTATTACTACTGATGGTTATGGAAATAGCTATAATACAGTAACAGAAATGCTTAATGCTAATGTGGATGAAGCTATGAAAAATGGTGGACAAGAAATTTATGATGCGTTAAAGGCTCAGTTAGAAGCACATTTAGCACAGTAAATATGGAAGCAGTCTTATCACAATGTGGTAAGGCTGCTTTTGCATGTGAAATAAATAGTAATAGATGCTAAATGTCTCAAATTTTGATATAGTAATAAGTGGAGTATATGTTATGAAGAAAGATATAAGATAAAAATATACTAAATGAACGATGTATAGCAGATAAATAGGATATAAAAAGGTATTGGGAGGCAACACATGGATAAAACGTTTGAACTGCCTAAATTTTATGGAAGCTTGGCAGGAATGCAGAGAAAATTTGATAAATATTCCAGACAGGATGCTTTCACAGGAGAGAATTTAGAGGAATTCCAGGCATGGCAACAAAAGGCAAAAGAGACTCTAAAGGATTTGCTTGGCTGGAAGTATATGGAGGATTGCCCTCTGAATGCGAAAGTAGAGGAACGTATTGTTCGTGAAGATGGCATTATCCGTGAAAAGGTAATCATTCAGGTGGAGCCAGATACCTATATGCCAATGTACATATTGATTCCTGCGGAATATGCAAACACTGAACAGAATGTCGCAAATGGGCAGAAATGCAGTGTTGATGGCAAGACTGACAACCGCAAACCAGACTGCTTTATCGCCCTCCCAGGTCATATGGGAGCAGGAAAATATAGTATTGCTGGATGTAGCGAAATTGCCGCTGTGCAGAAAGCAATTGAAAAGTTCAACTATGATTATGGCGTACAGCTTGCTAAGAGAGGCATTGTAGCCATCTGCCCCGATTGCCGTGGATTTGGTGAGAGAAGAGATGAGGCTTTGCAGAGTCCTACAGAGAAAAATTTCCTAAACAGTACTTGTTTTCACTTATCTCACATGGCAGAAGCCTTAGGGGAGACCGTAGCAGGAATGTGCGCATGGGATGCTAGCAGATTAATTGACTACATCTATGAGCGTGGTGAATGGAACACCGATACTTTAGGTGTGGTTGGATTCTCTGGCGGTGGTATGCAAGCGTTGTATACCGCTGCAATTGATGAGAGAGTAAAACAAGTCATTATCAGTGGCTATTTTTATGGATTTAAAGATTCCTTACTTTTGCTAAATGGCAATTGCAACTGTAATTATGTTCCGCATCTTTGGGAACACTTTGATATGGGAGACTTAGGAGCGGTGATTGCGCCTAGATCTTTGGCAATCCAGTCTTGTAGAGAAGATCACCTCAATGGACCAAGGGGATTAGCCAATGTAACAGAGCAGTTAGACATTACTAGAAAGGGCTATGAACTATATCAACGAGAAACTTACCTGTATCATGATGTGCGAGAAGGGGTGCACTGTTGGCATGAGGAAGTGCTGGATATTGTATTGCCACTTTTTAAAGAGGGGTTCTAATTAACAGGGGAATGTGTTACAGTAGTTAGGTCACAGGAATAAATGCGAAAAGGATAACACATGAATTACATTGTTTTTGATTTAGAGTGGAACCAGAGTAACACGACCAAAGGAAAAGAAACCAAAAAGCTTCACTTTGAAATCGTAGAAATGGGTGCAATAAAACTAAATGACGACTGTGTCACAATTGGTGAGTTTAACCAATTGGTAAAACCACAGGTATATCATGAGATGCATCACATCACGGGACAGCTCATTCATATACAGATGCAAGAGCTGGAAAAGGGCAAGCCATTTCCTGAGATGATGGCGGAATTCCTGGATTGGTGTGGAGAGGAACCGTACATGTTCTGCACTTGGGGCTCGCTGGATTTGACGGAACTTCAACGTAATATGAAGTTCTACGGTATGACACCACTGTCAGATGGACCTATTGCCTTTTTGGATGTGCAGAAATTATTTAGCATTGCTTTTGAAGATGGCAAAAGTAGACGTTCTTTAGAATATGCCATTGATTTTTTAAATATTGAGAAGGACATTCCTTTTCATAGAGCATTTAGTGATGCCTATTACACGGCCAAGGTTATGGCAGCGATTCCAGACAAGGAACTTCGCAAGAGAGTATCCTTCGATATCTTTTGCCCACCGAAACGTCGTGAGGATGAGATTAAGATACAATTTGATGATTATATGAAATATATATCACGAAGCTTCAAGGATAAGACGGAGGCTTTTAGTGATAAGGAAGTAATCTCCAGCAAATGTTTCCTCTGTCATCGCAATCTGCGTAAGACAGTGAAATGGTTCACACCCAATGCCAAGAACTATTACTGCGTGGCTTATTGTGAAAAACATGGATACTTGCGTGCGAAAATGCGTATCCGCAAGACAGATAATGAACGAGTGTATGTGGTTAAGACCACGAAATTCATTACAGAGGATGATGTGAATCGTTTGTTGGAGCGTAAAGCGAAAGCAAAGGAATTAAAGAAAAAGAAACGACAAGAAGCAAAAAAGAAATAATCGCGACTTATAGAAAATCGCGATTATTTCTTTTATTTTTCCAACTATTTTTACTTTTACGTTGACGGCGTTTTGCCTCTTTGATTTGCTGTTTGCGTCTCTCGCGCATGCTATTATTCGCATTCTGGTAACGGTTTTGACGTTTGCGTCTGTCCATACGCCATGCAAATCGTGTATTGCGTCGCTCAAATTGGTAATTTTTGAAGAACACAATCACAAAAATTATCAAAGCAATAATAGCAACAATGCCTAGAACCCATAGGATTAATTTTACAATATTTATAAAGATAAAAGCTGGTGCTTCGGTAGTATTCTCCTTGGACTCAGTAGCTGCATTGTTGGAACCGTTTGCAGTGTCCGAATCAAAGGAATAGGTACTGTCTTTGTCGGTGGCTAAATCCACAGAAGCAGAACCAATATAGGTATCATTGTAGGTGTAGGTAATCAGAGCTGCTTGACTCTCGCTCTCTGTGTTATAGGAGATGGTTGATACGGTATCCTTGAAGGCAGCAGTCTTAGGTAAAATAATGCAATCATCTTCGTTCAAGGATAAAATTGGCTTTGAACTACCAAAGATATCGTTATCGCTGTAGAAAAAACCAGCATTATCAATGTTATATTTTGTCTCGGTCTGCGACACATTTATTTTATCGAAGTTACTAAAACCATAGTTAAATAAAGCAATGGTATCTTCGTATTGGTATGGAGCCTCATCCCTCATTACCACGCAGATAAGCTTCATACCATCTTTTTCAGCACAGCTTACCAGACAGCTTCTTGCATCGTTGGTGTAACCAGTTTTGCAACCTACTAAATATTCGTATTTGTATCCACCATTGATTAATTTGTTAGAAGAGACTTCCACAATGTCATCTGGCTGTTTGCTAGTAGAGGGAATCTCCAAACGGTAAGTGGTAGACATCTTACAAAGCATTTCGTTGGCAAAAAAACCACGTCCAATCATGGCAAGGTCATAGGCAGTGGTATAATGATTCTCATCTGGGAGTCCATTAGGGTTCACAAAGTTAGAATTGATAGCACCTAATTCTTTGGCACGTTCATTCATAATCTCGCCAAAGGGTTCCCAACCTTCACCAGTAATATGTTCGGCTACAGCGAAGGATACCTCATTAGCAGAACGAATCAAAATCGCATTTAAACATTGCTCCATAGTCAATGCTTCACCAGGGTCGATAGCGATATGGTTACTGTCTCTAGGGGTGTCAAATACAGCATCATAGGAGAAGGTAACCTCCTCTGATAAAGAACATCGTTCGGCAGCGATTAGACAAGTAAGAATCTTTGTAGTGCTGGCAGGGTACTCCTTTTGATGGATATTCTTGGCATACAAAATAGCACCAGTCTCCGCTTCCATTAAAATAGCAGACTCGGCACCAACGATAGGACCTTCTGGCCAGTTGGCAATCTGATTGGATTCAACAGGCAGAGAACGATTATAGGCAAGCGTTTCTTCTGCTTTGGATGCCTGTACTACAAGTGGTTGTTGAAATACACCCACAATACTTGCAGAAAGCAAGAGCTTGGCGCACCATTTATAAATTAATCCTTTTTTTAAATGTAACATGTGGAACAAAAACCTTTCTGTAAATCATACGTTTCTATCATACACTATTATGTTCATAATTGACAATAAGGGAAAGATAAAGTACATTGAATTAAGCAAGAAAAATGTGCTGAGATTCCCTATATTTGGTAAGGGTTCGGCAGAATGTGAGGATATATGAGATTAAGAAATATTACAGGTTCCCGTGAAGTAATTGCAGAAAGCCCATATGTAGTGCCAGAGGCTACCTTGGAACAACGTCCAGGAACTTGGCATGAAATATTCGGCAATAACAATCCAATTCATATTGAAATAGGTATGGGAAAGGGCAAATTCATACATACTATGGCTAAGGAGCATCCAGAGATTAATTATGTTGGAATCGAAAAATACTCCAGCGTTCTTCTCCGCGCCATCCAGAAAATGCAGGAAGAAGAGCTTCCAAATCTAAAGTTCATTCGTATGGATGCAGAAGATATTGTAAAAGTATTTGCCAAGGAAGAAGTAGATAAAATCTACCTAAACTTCTCCGATCCATGGCCAAAAGACCGCCATGCAAAGCGTCGCCTCCCATCCAAAGAATTCTTAGCTCGCTACGACGTAATCCTAAAAAAAGATAGTCGCCTAGAATTCAAAACCGACAATCGAGACCTCTTCGACTTCGCTGTAGAAGAACTAGAACCAGCTGGCTGGAAAGCTGATGTTATCACCTATGACCTTCACAGCGACGAGAAGTTGATGGAAGGAAATGTAATGACCGAGTACGAGGAGAAATTCTCTTCTATGGGCAACACTATCTGCAAGTATGTTATCTATAGATAAGGTATATAGCATAGAACTTGTTTTGATGGTATTAACGAGTGTTTTATGGTTTGCATGGATTCCTATTAGTGACTTAACAATCGATGAATAATAATTAATTTTATTATAGAAAAGCAAAATGTAAGACCATGCAGTTAATATGTCTTTCAAAAGGCCCTTATCGAGCGCCGGCACTTGGCGAGGTCTGGACGATTTATTCGTCCACGAGCCTAGTGTCCGTTGCGTTGAGATACGGAGCGAAAGCATGCCGCTGAAAGACATATTGACTACATGGTCGAGGCGTTCGATAAAGAAGAGGGTGCAATGATGAAATGGAATTCCCAAGGAATGTTAGATGAAAGCAAAAAGACCATAGGTAGCATAGTAGGTGCCTTCCTCTACGCAGTAGGCGTGAACCTTTTTGTGGTCCCAGCACAGCTTTACGCTGGCGGAGTCATGGGTATCTGTCAGGTAATTCGTACCCTTTTGATGGAGTACTTACACCTGAACCTACAAGGTGTCGACATAGCAGGTATCATTTACTACATTATTAATATCCCTATTTTTATCATTGCTTTTGCTAAATTGGGAAAAAAATTTTTTGCAAAAACATTGATTACCGTAACCACCATGACAGCATTTTTAGCTATGGTACCTAATGCACCAATTGTGGACGATGCCATGGCAGCCTGTGTAGTAGGTGGTATTATATCAGGTGCAGGTGTAGGAATTATTCTACGAATGGGTTCCTCTAGTGGTGGAATGGATGTAATTGGCATTTTATTAACCTTGGGAAAAAAGGATTTTAGTGTAGGCAAAATTAGTCTGTTCGTTAATCTGGCACTGTATGGCACTTGTCTGTTCCTTTTTGATGTAGAAATCGTAGTGTATTCCATTATTTATGCAGCGGTATACTCTGTTTCCATGGATAAAGTTCACATTCAGAACATTAATGTAGAGGCAACCGTTATTACTAAAGCAAATACCACCAGCCTTGAAAAAGAAATTTTCAACGAGTTAGGTAGAGGTATTACAAAATGGACTACAATGGGTGCCTATACTTATGAGCAGTCTCATATTTTGTACATTATGTTGTCAAAGTATGAGGTGAACCGATTGAAAGCGTTAATTCATAGATATGACCCCAATGCATTTATTGTAGTGAATGAGGGTGTTAGTATCAGCGGTAATTTTTTAAAGAAATTATAGATTGCAAAGGATAAGTCCGATGGATCTTAAGCATTCTGCAAAGCTATGTAGAATGGAAAGCTGTCGGGCTTAAATTTTAGAAATCTTTTAGAAATAACAAGGTTTTTTCACATTTCAGCTATTGATTTATAAGTTTTATATTCATATAATTATAAACGTATGAGTGGCAAAATACGGATACAGAAATGGAGACGTTATGGATAATAATCAGAATAAAAATAATAATGGGAATCAGCCCCCTAAGAAACCAAATGTATTAATGCTATTGTTGGCAGGGTTGAGTACTATTTTAATTGTAGTGATGATGTGGAATACCATGATTGGAGATGCATCAGGTACACAGCCAGTTAACTATACCCAGTTTTTGTCAGATTTAAAGGCTGGCAAAGTAGAGGCGGTGGAAGTTCAAAGTACAGGAAGAGTACTTTACACCTTAAAAGAGGTAGAGAGTGACGAAAAGACAGAGAAAAAGGGCAATCAAGCCTTATATGCTCTTTATATGAAGAGCATTCCCACTACTTATTCAACCGTATTGATGGAGGATTTGGATACTTTAACTGCTAGATTAGAGGAACATCAGGTAGATGGTAATAGAGTCTTGTCTGATAATTCAGGTCAGCTGTTGGATATCTTCTTGTATGTGATTTTACCAGTGATTCTTATGTGGGTATTACTTGGTGGAATATTCCGTAAGATGGGCGGCAGTGGTGGCCCTATGGGCGTTGGTAAGAGCAATGCCAAGGTTTACGTGCAGAAGGAAACTGGAGTTACCTTCAAGGATGTAGCAGGCGAGGATGAAGCGAAAGAATCCTTGGTAGAGGTAGTTGATTTCCTTCACAATCCAGGCAGATATACCAGGATTGGTGCGAAGCTTCCAAAGGGTGCTTTGTTAGTAGGACCTCCAGGTACTGGTAAGACTTTGCTTGCAAAAGCGGTAGCTGGTGAGGCGCATGTACCATTCTATTCTCTGACTGGTTCTGACTTTGTAGAGATGTTTGTTGGTGTAGGTGCTAGCCGTGTACGTGATTTGTTCAAGGAAGCAACCAAGAATGCACCATGTATTATTTTCATAGATGAGATTGATGCAATCGGTAGAAGCCGTGATTCTAAGTATGGCGGTGGTAACGAAGAGCGTGAGCAGACCTTGAATCAGTTGTTATCAGAAATGGATGGTTTCGATAGTTCCAAGGGTATTCTTATCTTGGCGGCGACCAACCGTCCTGAGATTCTAGATAAGGCTTTGCTTCGTCCGGGCCGTTTTGACAGACGTATTATTGTAGATAAGCCAGACCTTAAGGGTCGTGTAGAGATATTGAAGGTACATTCCAAGGATGTAAAAATGGATGAGACCGTTGATTTGGATGCAATTGCCCTTGCAACCAGTGGCGCAGTAGGTTCTGACCTTGCCAATATGATTAACGAGGCGGCAATCAATGCAGTAAAAGAAGGTCGTGAATTGGTAAACCAGCATGATTTATTCAATGCGGTTGAACAGGTTCTCGTTGGTAAAGAGAAAAAGGATCGCATCATGAGTAAAGAAGAACGCAGAATCGTATCTTATCATGAGGTAGGTCATGCGTTGGTAAGTGCTTTGCAGAAGAATTCAGAGCCAGTTCAGAAGATTACGATTGTACCTAGAACTATGGGCGCTTTGGGATATGTAATGCATGTACCAGAGGAAGAGAAGTACTTGAATACAGAAGCGGAACTTCGAGATATGTTAGTCGGCTTAGTGGCAGGACGTGCGGCTGAGGAAGTGGTATTTGATACCGTAACCACAGGTGCTGCTAATGATATTGAGAAAGCTACTGAGATTGCTCGATCTATGGTTACGAGATATGGTATGAGTAAGAAGTTCGGCTTGGTAGGGCTTGCAACCGTAGAAAGCAAATATTTAGATGGTCGCGCTGCATTGAATTGTAGTGATACAACCGCAGCAGACATTGATGCAGAGGTAATTGCTATTCTTAAGGAAAGCTATGACAAAGCATTAGAATTGCTTCGTGATAACCGTGATGTTATGGATAAGCTTGCTGAGTTCTTGATTGAGAAAGAGACTATTACTGGTAAGGAATTCATGGCTATCTTCCGTAAAGAGAAAGGACTTCCTGATCCTGACGAGGAGAAGAAAGAAACCACCGATTCTACAGAAGCAGGTGATGCGCAGGAAGTGGATGAAATCACCGAAGAATGCAACGTGCAGACAACGGATGTGGTCTCAGAAGCAAGTCTTGGACAGAGCGTAGATATTACTGTTGGCGAGGATGATAATAAACCATCTGAACCAGACAAAAATGTAGGTGTATTCTCCCATGGTAAAATAGATTAAGGCATTAAATCAAATTGCAAATGACAAAAGGTGCGTATTTTAAAGAAGCGCACCTTTTTCTGTGCAATCATGTTATAATATACGCGAAAAGAAAACCAAGCGGCGCAGAAAGCAAAAGAACTGTACTAGGAGCAATAATCATGTTCAACTTTGAAGAGGAATTAAAGAAGCTCCCCAATAAGCCGGGAGTGTATATAATGCGAGATGACAAAGATGTCATTTTGTATGTGGGTAAAGCAATTAACCTACATAACAGGGTGAGGTCTTATTTTCGTGAGAATATTGGTCGAGGGCCAATGATAGATAAGATGGTAACTTTGATTGCCCGCTTTGAATATATTGTTACCGATTCAGAATTAGAAGCCCTTGTGTTGGAAAATAATTTAATTAAAGAGCATTCGCCGAAATACAATACCCTCCTAAAGGATGACAAAACTTATCCATACATTAAAGTAACTGTAGGTGAGGATTATCCAAGAATTCTTTTTTCTCGAACCATGAAAAAGGATAAATCCAAATATTTTGGCCCATATACCAGTGCCACAGCGGTAAAGGATACCATTGAACTACTGAACAAATTGTATCAATTGCGTACCTGTAATCGCAATTTGCCGAGAGATGTAGGCTTAGATAGACCATGCCTAAACTATCATATAAAGCAATGCCTTGCGCCTTGTCAGGGATACGTTAGTAAGGAAGAGTATGCAACTCAAGTGGCTGGTGCTTTGGAATTTTTAAATGGCAATTATAATATGATTCTGAAAAGCTTAGAAGAGAAGATGAATAAGGCTTCTGAGGAATTGGAATTTGAAGAAGCAGCGAAATATCGAGATCTTTTGAATAGTGTGCGCCAAGTATCACAGAAGCAGAAGATTACCGAAGGCGTGGGTGAAGATAAGGATATCATTGCCATGTATCAAGATGAGTCAGAGGCAGTGGTACAGGTATTTTTTGTGCGTGATGGTAAGCTGATAGGTAGAGAACATTATTATATGACACATGTGCCAGAAAATAATAAGCCACAGGTTATTCAAGATTTTGTGCAGCAGTTTTATGCGGGAACTCCTTTTATACCTAAGGAATTGATGCTCCAATATGAAATAGAAGACAATGAGCTATTAGAGAAATGGTTAAGCCAGAAAAGAGGCAGTCGTGTCTATATTCGAGTACCTAAGATTGGTAGCAAGGAGAAACTAGTAGAGTTGGCGGCGCAGAATGCCAAGCTGGTTCTGAATCAAGATAGGGAAAAGTTAAAGCGTGAGGAAGGTAGAACCATCGGTGCGGTGAAAGAGATTGCCAAGTTGCTTGACCTTGAGAATGTAGACCGAATGGAAGCTTTTGATATTTCTAATATTAATGGTTTTGAAAATGTTGGCTCCATGGTGGTCTATGAAAAGGGTAAGCCAAAACGAAGCGATTATCGCAAATTCAAGATTAAAAGTGTACAAGGACCAGATGATTATGCTTGTATGCGAGAGGTGCTGACCAGACGTTTCTTACATGGAATGGAAGAAAGCAAGGAATTGAAGGAAAAGGAACTTGATGAAGAGTATGGTAGCTTTACCAAGTTCCCAGATTTGCTTTTAATGGACGGTGGTCGTGGACAGGTAAATATTGCATTGTCAGTGCTGGATGAGTTGAAAATCAATATACCAGTATGTGGTATGGTGAAAGACGACAATCATCGCACTAGAGGATTGTATTTTAATAATGTGGAGCTCCCGATTGATACTCGTTCCGAAGGTTTCAAACTAATTACCCGTATTCAGGATGAAGCCCACCGTTTTGCTATTGAATATCACCGTTCCTTGCGTGGTAAAACACAGGTTAAGTCTGTATTGGACGATATTCCAGGAGTTGGACCTGCTAGAAGAAAAGCGTTGATGCGTCATTTTAAATCGTTGGATGAAATAAAAAAAGCTACCGTAGAGGAACTTTTGAATATTCCAGAGATGAATGAACGTACGGCGATAGAAGTCTATCACTTTTTCCAAGGAGAAAAACAAGATTGATTTTTTTATAACCTTCACATCCCAATCGGCTTGTGATACAATGAAAGGTATGAAAGATGCATGAAAATAAGTGTGCATCAGAATGGAGGATGAATATGGCAAGTGTAGCTTTAACTCGTATTATCGATAAGATGAAATTGGAGAATTTGACTCCAGAAGTTGATGTGAAAAGTATTCGTATTACCCAGCCTGATATTAACCGTCCTGCTTTGCAGTTAACAGGCTTTTTTGAACATTTTGATGCAACACGTCTACAGACTATCGGTTTCGTAGAATATACTTACATGGAGGAATTGTCTGACGAGCGCAAGAGAGAAATTTACGATCAGTTAATGTCTTATGATGTCCCTGCGATTGTATTTTGCCGTGAATTAAAGCCAGACCCAATCTTTTTGGAGACGGCTATCAGACATAATATTCCGGTTCTTAGCACCAAGAAATCTACCTCTTCATTTATGGCAGAGATCATCAGATGGTTGAATGTAAAGCTTGCTCCATGCATTTCTGTTCATGGTGTATTGGTTGACGTATATGGTGAAGGTGTTCTGATTACTGGTGAGAGTGGTATTGGTAAATCTGAGGCAGCGCTTGAACTTATTAAGAGAGGTCACCGTCTGGTTACAGATGATGTAGTAGAACTCCGAAAAGTAAGTGACGATACCTTGATTGGTACCGCACCAGACATTACAAAACATTTCATTGAACTTCGTGGTATTGGTATCGTAGATGTTAAGGCTTTATATGGTGCATCTTCTGTAAAAGATACCCAGCAGGTGGATTTGGTAATTCGCTTAGAAGATTGGGATAAAGAAAAAGAATACGACAGATTAGGATTAGAAGAGAATTACACAGAATACCTTGGCAACAAGATTGTGTGTCACAACATTCCTATTCGCCCAGGTCGTAACCTTGCAGTTATCTGTGAATCTGCAGCTGTTAACCATCGTCAGAAGAAGATGGGATACAACGCAGCACAGGAATTATACGCTCGTGTACAGAATTCTTTGGCGAAGAGAAGAGAAGAAGACGAGGAAGAATAAGATAAGACGAACGCACTGAAGAGAAAAGAGAGTGCGATAGGAAAGGTATGGATTTCGATGAGTAAATATGCAATTGGCGTAGATGTTGGGGGAACAACAGTTAAGTTAGGGTTATTTGATACAGATGGCAATCTCATTAAAAAATGGGAAATTCCTACTGTTACTAAAGATGGTGGTCAGCTTATTTTGCCTGATATAGCAAAAAGTATTGTGACTATGATGGAAGAGAAAAATATTGAGTTAGATGACATTCTGGGTATTGGAATGGGGGTTCCAGGTGCAGTTGATGAGCATGGCTTTATGGTTGGTGGTGCTGTGAATTTAGGATGGGATACTTTTAGTGTGCCAGAGGCATTTTCTAACTACTTGAATCTTCCAATTAAGGTCGCAAATGACGCCAATGTTGCTGCTTTCGGTGAGATGTGGCAAGGTGGCGGTAAAGGATACAACAATTTAGTTGCCGTTACTTTAGGTACAGGTGTTGGCGGTGGCATTATCGTTAATGGTCAGATTCTTACAGGTGCAGCAGGTGCTGGTGGCGAGATAGGCCACATTCATTTGGAAGATAATGAAGAGGAAGCATGCGGTTGTAAGAATAAGGGATGTCTGGAGCAGTATGCGTCTGCTACAGGTATTGTGCGTCTTGCCAATAGAAGATTGGCAAAGGATGATAAGCCTAGCGTATTGCGTGAAGGCGAAGTTACTGCAAAAGCGGTATTTGATGCAGTAAAAGAAAAAGATGAAGTAGCAATTGAAATTGCGGAACAGTTTGGTGAATATTTGGGTAAGGGACTTGCCACAGTAGCATCTGTAGTGAATCCAGAGATGTTTGTTATTGGCGGTGGTGTGTCTAAAGCAGGAGAAATCTTGCTTACCTTTGTAGAGCCTGCTTTCCGTAAATATGTATTTGCGCCATGTCGCAGTACAAAATTTGCATTGGCTACCTTGGGTAACGATGCAGGAATCTATGGAGCAGCAGGTCTTATCCTCTGCAAATAAGGAAAAGGAAGTTAATGAGGGATGATAAGTGAAGCAATTCTTAAGGCATTGAAGGGATTCGTACCAGAAGAAAATATTTATGTACAGGAAGCTATGGCATCGCACACTACCTTTCGGGTAGGCGGACCAGCAGATTGTCTCGTAGAGATAGAGACACCAGAACAGCTCAGCCGAATCCAAAAATATCTTCAGATTGTGGAGATTCCATTTTTTGTCGTAGGCAATGGAAGTAATCTTCTTGTCAGCGACAAGGGATATAAAGGGATTGTTTTACAGATTGGAAAGAAAATGAGCAACATCACTGTGGAAGGTGATAAAATCATTGCACAGGCGGGAGCTTTGCTTTCACAGGTGGCGCAAACAGCATTAAAGAATGGTTTGACAGGATTTGAATTTGCTGCAGGCATTCCAGGAACTGTTGGTGGGGCAGTAGTAATGAATGCAGGTGCCTACGGTGGCGAGATGTGTCAGGTAGTTTGTGAAGTTTCTGTAGTAAATAAAGAGGGAGAGCTAATTGTCTTGGATAACGAGTCCATGGAATTTGGTTATCGTACCAGTGCAATTAAAAATCATCCATTTGTGGTGACAGAAGTAGTATATCAATTAAAAAAGGGTGAAGAGACAGAAATTAAGGCAAAAATGGATGAGTTGGCTTCTAAGAGAAGGGAGAAGCAACCATTAGAATATCCAAGTGCAGGAAGTACCTTTAAACGTCCAGAAGGACATTTTGCTGGGCAACTTATTATGGAAGCAGGCCTAAGAGGCTTTCAAATTGGCGGGGCAAAGGTATCGGATAAGCACTGTGGATTTGTAGTAAATGCAGGTGGAGCCACTGCTGATGATGTGATGGATGTAATCTGTCATGTGCAGGAGACTGTGGCAGAGAAGTTTGGTGTCCAATTGGAACCAGAAGTTATTTTCTTGGGAAAATTTTAAAGAACAATAGCAAAATAAGATTGGGGAACATATGAGATTTGTAGTTGTAACAGGAATGAGTGGTGGCGGAAAAACAACAGCCTTGAAGATGTTAGAGGACGCAGGTTTTTATTGTGTGGACAATATGCCTGTGTCCCTTATTGAGAAGTTTGTTGAGCTGATTTCTATGCCAAATAGTGAGATATCTAAGGTTGCATTGGGATTGGACGTGCGTACCGACCAATCATTTGAGGATGCAACTCGTATTTTGGAGCATTTGAAGGCTGCGGGATATAAAATAGAAATTTTATTTATGGATGCAGCAGAGAACGCTCTTATTAAGAGATATAAAGAGACAAGACGTGTACATCCACTTTCCCCAGATGGAAGAGTAGAGGATGGTGTGCGCAAGGAGCGTAAGATATTAGAAACCATTCGTAAGAATGCGGACTATGTATTTGATACTTCTAATTTGCTTACTCGTGAATTGAAGGAAAGTCTTACAAGAATATTTGTAAATAATGAAGAATATAATAGCCTTATGATTACAGTAATGTCATTTGGTTTTAAACATGGTATTCCAGTGGATGCGGATCTAGTATTTGATGTACGTTTCCTGCCTAATCCGTTCTATATTGAAGAGTTGAAGACTAAGACAGGTAACGACAAGGAAGTACAGGATTATGTAATGAACTTTAAGGAAGCGGAAGAATTCCTTGAAAAGCTTCAAGATATGATACAATTCCTTATTCCAAATTATGTAAAAGAAGGAAAGTACCAGCTTGTTGTGGGTATTGGTTGTACTGGTGGTAAGCATAGAAGTGTAACGCTTGCCAACGAATTGTATAACCGCATGAAGGACAAGGGTGATTATGGACTGAAGTTATATCACCGCGATGTAACACAACAAGTAATATAGAAAATGAGGTTTACTTATGTCATTTTCCAGTGAAATAAAAGACGAATTGGCAAAACACATTAGCCCGGCAAGACATTGCCAGATAGCAGAATTGGCAGCGTTGCTTAATTTTTGTGGGCAGTTTGGACGAGACTCAGAGGGTAGATATACCATAGGTTTTCAGACAGAAAATGAAGCTGTTGCTAGAAAAGGCTTTACATTAT
>CAZHEM010000012.1:0-31591 GCA_964531725.1 uncultured Acetatifactor sp. | reverse complement strand
ACGGAAAACTTGCAAACTGTGAATCAAAAGATGCTTCAAAGTGCGAAATTTTCATCGTAGAGGGAGATTCTGCGGGTGGTAGTGCTAAAACCGCTAGAAATCGTAATTTCCAAGCAATTTTACCTATCAGAGGTAAGATATTAAACGTAGAAAAAGCAAGCATTGACAAGGTATTAGCCAACGCTGAAATTAAGACCATGATTAATGCTTTTGGTTGTGGTTTCTCTGAAGGATATGGTAATGACTTCGATATTACCAAGCTTCGTTATGATAAGATTATTATTATGACCGATGCGGACGTGGATGGTTCCCATATCTCGAACCTTTTACTTACCTTGTTCTATCGTTTCATGCCTGAATTGATTTTTGAAGGCCATGTGTATTTGGCAATGCCACCATTGTACAAAGCAATGCCTTCCAAAGGACCAGAAGAGTACTTGTATGATGACAAGGCACTTGAGAGATATCGTAAGACACACAAAGGGCCATTTACCTTGCAGCGTTACAAGGGTCTTGGTGAAATGGATGCACAGCAGCTTTGGGAGACAACCCTCGACCCTGACACTCGTTTGTTAAAGAGAGTAGAAATTGAAGATGCTCGTCTGGCATCTCAGGTAACCGAATTGCTCATGGGTACCGAAGTACCACCACGTAAGGCATTTATTTATGAGCATGCACATGATGCAGAATTAGACATTTAGAATTTACGGAAAGGAATATCTGTAAAGAATGGAAGATAGAATTATAAGAACCGAATACGCAGAGGAGATGCAAAAGTCCTTTATCGACTATGCTATGAGTGTTATCGTAGCGCGTGCACTTCCTGATGTAAGAGACGGATTAAAACCAGTACAGAGAAGAACTCTGTATGATATGCATGAATTAGGCATCCGATATGACAGACCTTATCGTAAAAGTGCCCGTATCGTTGGTGATACCATGGGTAAATACCATCCTCACGGCGATAGTTCCATCTATGAAGCCTTAGTTGTAATGACACAGGATTTTAAGAAAGGATTACCTTTGGTAGATGGACATGGTAACTTCGGTAACATCGAAGGTGATGGAGCCGCTGCAATGCGATATACCGAAGCTCGTTTGCAGAAGATTACACAGGAAGCATTTCTATCAGACTTGGACAAAGATGTAGTAGATTTTGTTCCTAACTTTGATGAGACAGAAAAAGAACCCGCTGTATTGCCTGTTAAGATTCCTAACCTGTTAATCAATGGTTCGGAGGGTATTGCAGTAGGTATGACTACCAGCATTCCACCTCATAATCTTACTGAAGTTATTGATGCTACCAAAGCATATATGTTAGATGAAAACATCACCACCAAAGAGCTTATGCGCTATGTAAAAGGGCCTGATTTCCCTACTGGTGGCATTGTTATCAATAAAGATGAATTATTAAATATCTACGAGACTGGTGTAGGTAAAATTAAGCTTCGTGGAAAAGTAGAATTTGAAAAAGCCAAGGGTGGTAAGACCAATGTTGTCATTACCGAAATCCCATACACCATGATTGGTGCCAACATCTCCAAATTTTTAATGGATGTTGCAGCGCTTGCTGAATCCAAAAAGACTCAGGATATTGTGGATATTTCTAACCAGTCATCCAAGGAAGGTATTCGTATTGTCATTGAACTTCGTAAGGATGCTGACGCTGAGAATTTTGTTAACATGCTTTATAAGAAGACCCGTTTGGAAGATACCTTTGGTGTAAATATGTTAGCTATCGCAGATGGTAGACCAGAGACCATGGGGCTAAAGCAAGTTATTAAAGCCAATGTTGATTTTCAGTTTGAGGTAAATAAGCGTAAATACACCAATCTTTTGGCCAAAGAATTAGAACGAAAAGAGATTCAGGAAGGCTTGATTAAAGCATGCAATGTTATTGACTTGATTATTGAGATTCTTCGTGGTTCTAAGGATCGTGCTATGGCAAAGATGTGCTTAGTAGAAGGTAAAATTGACGGAATCAAGTTCAAATCCAAAGAATCTAGTATTATGGCTACCCAGCTTGCATTTACCGAAAAACAGGCAAACGCTATTTTGGAGATGCGTCTCTATAAATTAATTGGTCTGGAAATAGAAGCCTTGATCAACGAGCATGAAGAGACTATGGCAAATATCTATCGCTATGAAGATATTCTGGAACGCCGTGATTCTATGGCTCAGGTAATCATGAACGAACTAGATGAATTTAGAAAAGAATATGGCAAAAAGCGTAAAACTGTTATCGAAAATGGTCAAGAAGCCGTATACAAAGAGAAAGAATTAGAAGAAATGCAGGTTATGTTCTTAATGGATCGCTTTGGATACGCAAAAACCGTTGACATGCCAACCTATGAACGCAACAAAGAAGCTGCAGATTCCGAGAATAAATATGTATTCCCTTGTAAGAATACAGGAAGAATTTGTCTCTTTACCAATACAGGACAATTACATACAATTAAAGTACTTGATTTACCATTTGGTAAGTTTAGAGACAAGGGTATCCCTATTGATAATGTAAGTAATTATAGTTCTGAAAAAGAAGACATTGTGTATATTACTAGTCAAACAGAGCTAAATCTTCGTCAGGTGCTCTTTGTAACAAGCCAAGCTATGATGAAGATTGTGGACGGTGGCGAATTCGATGTTGCTAAGAGAACCGTTGCTGCAACCAAGCTCGCAGACGGTGACAGTGTAATCAGTGTTACAACCCTTTTAGAACAACGCAATGTAGTATTACAATCCAAAGATGGCTATTTCCTTCGTTTCCCAATTGAGGAGATTCCAGAAAAGAAAAAGGGAGCTATCGGCGTTCGTGGTATGAAACTTGGTGACAAAGATTCACTTGAAGCAGTATATTATACACAAAATGCAGTAGAGAGCACCATTGAATATAAGAGTAAAAATCTTGTTTTAAATAGCTTAAAACTTGGCAAACGTGATACGAAAGGAACAAAAGTAAGAGCATGAGAGTAATTGCAGGCACCGCACGTAGCCTTCCCTTGAAAACACCAGAAGGAATGGATACCAGACCAACTACAGACCGTATCAAAGAAACATTGTTTAATATGTTACAAATCGACCTACCTGGATGTGTCTTTGTAGATATGTTCAGCGGTAGTGGCGGAATTGGCATAGAAGCATTAAGCCGAGGTGCTAAGAAAGCATACTTCATTGAAAATGCACCAAAGGCTATTTCTTGCATTCAACAAAATCTTTCATTTACGAAAATGGAAGACCGTGCTATATTATTAAAACAGGATGCTTGTGCTGGATTAAACAGTATTTTTGAAAAAGAAGTGGACATTATTTTCATGGATCCTCCTTACGAACAAGGTCATGAGAAAAATGCACTTACCGTACTTCGCAACACAAAGTATGTAACAGAAGATACTAAAATTATTGTAGAAGCATCACTAGATACCGATTTTGCTTATTTAGAGGATATGGGGTTTGAGCTAATTCGTGAGAAGAAGTATAAGACCAATAAGCATGTATTTATCCGTAAAGCAAATTAATTGGCGATAGAATATGGAGGCCATTAATATGAGAAAAGCAGTGTATCCAGGAAGTTTTGATCCTATCACATATGGGCACTTAGACGTTATCAAACGAGCTGCGGCAATTTTTGATGAATTGACTGTAAGCGTACTAAATAACAAAGAAAAGACACCATTGTTTTCTGTTGAGGAACGTGTTAAGATACTAAAAGAAGCAACAAAGGACATTCCTAATGTAAAAGTAGATAGTTTTAGTGGTTTACTTATCAATTATGCTGCTGAGAACGATATACACGTTTCAGTTAGAGGATTACGTGCAATTACTGATTTTTCCTATGAATTACAAATTGCACAGACTAACCGAAAACTATCCAATGATAAGTTGGATACTATCTTTTTGCCCACCAGTTTGGAATATGCATATCTTAGCTCCTCTGGTGTAAAAGAGATTGCTGTTTTTGGCGGGGATATCAGTCAATGTGTTCCTGAATTTGTTGCTGATTTGATTTACGACAAGTATAATATTAAGCGTTCATAACAAGGAGAAATCTATGAGTAGCAGAATTGAACAGTTAATAGATGAGATTGAAGAGTATATTGAGAGCTGTAAACCAAAGTTTATGTCAAATACTGAGATTGTAGTTAACAAGGAAGAGATTGATGAACTTTTACGCGAGCTCCGTATGAAGACTCCAGAAGAGATTAAGAGATATCAGAAGATTATCAGCAACAAAGAAGCTATCTTAAACGATGCTCGTTCTAAAGCAGAGGCATTGATTAATGAAGCAACTATTCATACCAATGAGCTGATTAACGAGCATGAGATTATGCAACAAGCATATGCACAGGCAAATGAGATTGTTACAATGGCTAGCCATCAGGCACAGGAGATTCTTGATAACGCTACCATTGAAGCGAATAGTGTGCGTGCGGCAGCGATGCAGTATATGGATGATATGCTTGCTCATTTGGAAAATATCATTACCTCTTCAACACAGTCTGCAACAGCTAACTATGAAAGTTTTATTGGTTCTATGAATCAGTATAAGGATATTATTTCCTCTAATCGTAGTGAACTTCATCCTGTAGAAGATATTGAAGAAATATCTCTGGATGAGACAGATGAGACTGGTGGAATTGATATTATTTAACAATGAATAAAGATGCCAGTTTTCCAAGGAAAGCTGGCTCTTTTTATGAAGAATGTATTTTATCGGGGTTAAAGATGTATAAATTAAAAAAACAAAAATTATTTAGAAATATCATTTTAAGTTGTTTCATTGGAATTTTATTGTGCGGGCAGACTGTAGAAGCAGCACCACGTGTGCAGCCTTTAGATGACGAATTAGTTATTGTAATTGACCCAGGACATGGTGGCGAAAATCTTGGAACCATCGAAAATGGTTTTGTAGAAAAAGAAATGACTCTCACTACCGCCATGGCAATGTACGAAGAACTAAGCAAATACGAAGACGTTACCATTTATATGACTCGTACAACAGATGTAGATTTGGATTTAAAAGAGCGTGCGGAATTTGCCCAAAGCGTAAATGCCGACTTTTTATTTAGTATTCATTATAATGCTTCTTTAAGTCATACTTTATATGGTTCAGAAGTATGGATTTCTAACGAGACACCTTATAATGCTTATGGATATCAATTTGGTTACACTCAGATGCAAAACATGGAAGATTTAGGACTATTCATTCGTGGTGTAAAGACCCGTTTGGGTGATAAAGGGGATTATTATGGCATTATACGCGAGTCTGTTGCATTATCGATTCCTGCGGTTATTATCGAGCATTGTTCCGTAGATGAACCTAGAGATATTCCATTTTGTGATGACGAAGAAGACTTAATTGCATTTGGTAAAGCGGACGCCACTAGCGTGGCACAGTATTTTGGGTTAAAAAGTACCGAATTAAATGTAGATTATAGCGAATATAGTAGTCAGTTACTTCCCGAAGCAAGCGCAAATAAGAGAGTAACAGCAACCCTAGTTGATAATACAGAACCCGATATTTGTACGATTGAGCTACAGTCGATTGACCTATCAGCTAATCAAGTAACCATAAAGGTCACTGCTACCGACTATGACACTCCATTAATGTATTATTCCATCAGTACGGATGGTGGCGAAACCTTTAGTTCCTTATATCCTTGGCCAGACGGCAATGTACTTAAGGGAATGTCAAAAGATACCTTTACCTTGGAAGTAGATTCCGATGGAACCAAAGATATTATTTTTCGAGCCTATAATCTCTATGATTTAGATACAGACAGCAACCCTATTACCGCTGCGGAAATGGAGTATATGATTGGACGAAATGCTTCTGAAGATACAGAGCAGGCGGACAGTGATCCCAAGGAGACAGAAGTAACAAGTAAAGCCTCTGAAGAATATCAATCTGTAATCAAAGAGCATAAGTCCCTTGGAACCACCACCTTTTTACCTGCCAATGCAGATGACATAATTGCAGAAGAAGAGGATAATGTGGATTTTCTGGATTTTCTAATGTTATGCCTTGTTGTAGTTGTGATTCTGTTGATGATCGTTATTGCATCTCAATTAGTAAATGTAATGACACGCAAAAAACGTCGTCAACGAAGAAATCCATTGGGTGATAACAAATACCACAAAAGATAGTATGCGGCAGTAAATGATGTCAATATGATTTTATTTAACACATATTTACTTATTGATAATGGCGTATTTTGAATACAACTATATGTCTGGGCAATACAGGACAATCCACCAAATGGAAGAATGATTAATGTATATACAGGCAATGTATCCTTCAATACACTTAAGCCACTGGTAATTTCCAAAATAGGTGCCAAAATTGGGATTGATGTTCCTAACAATACATGGGGCAATAGATTCAGTATATTGAATAAAATCATATATCCGCCAAGTGCAAGAATGCTTTGTAAAGACGTATGAATTGCCCCATCAATGTGTTCTAAAATGTTTCCATCTGATTTAGTAGATATATCTTTCATTTTAGAAAAATTTGAGGAGCAAGTTACAAGTTCCATTGAATGTATAGGACTTGAGTTAAAAAGCATATCCAAGTCCCTATATTTTGTATTTCGCAATATCCAACCATAGAAGAGAGGGATTCCATACATCCCCAATAAATATGGCAACAGTAGTTTTCTATGCAATAGCGGAAGTACGAAACTACAAAAATACACTGGACCAATATTATTACAAAAAGCTAGAAGGAATTCCCCTTCTCGTTTGTTAATCATTTGATTTTGATATAGTTCTCCGATAACCTTTGCCCCCATAGGGAATCCACAAAGAAAGCCCAACACTATAGCATAGCAGGCATTTTTACTTACCTTAAATATAGGGTGTATAATCGGATAAAAAAGACTTGCAAACTTCTCTGTTAACTTCATTCTTATCATAATAGATGAAAGAATCATAAAAGGAAGTAATGCTGGTACCATTTTGTTGTACCACAGATTTAATCCAGATAATGCATAGTAGAGACTTATCTCAGAATGTGTTAAAATACAAGCAAATAAAATAAAAAAAATGGTAATATAAATTAATGTCATTGTTTTCACCTCCCTACAATATATGAGACTAGAAAACATACCATTACAGCTAGCGAGGAACCATGCGATTAGATAAATTTTTATGTGAAATGAATATTGGTACTAGAAGTCAAGTAAAGACCTATATTAAGCAAGGCATGGTAACCGTTAATGGCGCACCTGCCAAGAAAGCAGAAGATAAAATTGATGAGAATAAAGATGTTGTGTGTTTTCGTGGTGAAGCATTGAGCTTTCAGGAATTCCAATATTTTATGTTAAATAAACCAGCAGGTGTTGTATCTGCTACACAGGACAATACAGCAAAGACTGTAATTGAGTTGCTGCCTACTAACGCCAAAAAAGATTTATTCCCCGTAGGAAGATTAGATAAGGACACAGAAGGTCTACTACTTATCACTAATGATGGAGACCTTGCTCATAAGCTTTTATCGCCTAAAAAGCATGTAGATAAAACCTATTTAGTTGGAATAGAGAAACCTTTATCTAATAGTGACATCACAAATCTAGAACAAGGAGTCGATATTGGTGAGGACAAGCTCACTTTGCCTAGTAAGGTTCAAGTGATTGACGATGCACATATCTACTTGACCATACACGAAGGCAAGTTTCATCAAGTGAAACGAATGTTACAAGTAGTGAACAATCAAGTACTTACCCTTAAACGTGTTAGCTTTGGTCCTTTAGAACTGGATACAAACTTAGCATCTGGCGAATGTAGAGAACTTACCCCAGAGGAGGTCACTCTTTTATATGAAAAAACAAATGATTCAAAATAAAGAAGCAGTTATCTTTGATTTAGACGGTTCCTTAGTGGACTCCATGTGGATGTGGCGCGAGATAGATATTGAGTATCTCGGTCGCTTTGGGATTCCTATGCCAGAAAATCTACAGGCTAATATTGAAGGCATGAGTTTTCATGAAACGGCTATATATTTTAAAGAAAATTTCCCCATTGCAGATAGCATTGAACAAATGAAAAGTGATTGGAATCAGATGGCATGGGATAAATATATGAACGAAGTACCTCTTAAGCCTGGTATTCCTGAATTTTTAAAAGGGTGTAAAGAACGAGGTATCAAACTGGGTATTGCCACTAGTAATTCCAGAGAACTAGTGGAGAATATAGCCAGTGTACATAACCTTCATGATTATTTTTCCTGTATTATGACAGGTTGTGATGTAGCTCATGGTAAGCCTGCACCGGATATCTATTTAGCCGTAGCAGATCAACTAGGTGTAGCAACTAATAAGTGTCTTGTATTTGAAGATATTATTGCAGGTATTAAAGCAGGTCAAAATGCCGGCATGGAAGTCTGTGCAGTAGAAGATGAATATTCTGCATTAGACAGGGATGCCAAGAAATCACTTGCCCAATATTATATTAACGATTACTACGATTTCTTCTAGGAATTGTTTTGAATAAAGGAGATTTAGTTTGAGTAATACATTTTTACCCATTTCACGTGCTGATATGGAAGCACGTGGAATCGAACAACTTGATTTTGTATATGTAATAGGAGATGCCTATGTGGATCATCCATCCTTTGGGCATGCCATTATAAGCCGTATTCTAGAAGCACATGGATATAGTGTAGGAATTATATCGCAGCCAGATTGGAAGGACGATGAAAGTGTAACAATTCTTGGTCGTCCACGTCTTGGTTTCCTTGTATCCTCTGGTAATATGGATAGTTGTGTAAATCATTATTCCGTATCAAAAAAACGTCGTTCCAGCGATGCCTATACCCCCGGTGGTGAGATGGGCAAGCGACCTGACCATGCAACCGTGGTATATGGCAATCTTATTCGCAAGAACTATCGTGATGTCCCTATTATTATCGGTGGTATCGAGGCAAGTCTACGTCGTATGGCACATTATGATTATTGGTCAGATAGCTTTAAACGTTCTATTTTATTAGATAGTCAGGCAGACTTGATTTCTTATGGAATGGGAGAGAAGTCTATTGTAGAAATCGCAGATGCTTTGGCAAGCGGTATTTCAGTAAAAGATATTACTTTTATTCCGGGTACCGTATATAAGACGAAGGACATTTCTGGCATCTATGATTCTCAGGAATTACCTTCTTATGAAGATATGAAAGCAGACAAAGCCCTATATGCCAAGAGTTTTAATGTGCAGTATGCTAATACAGATTGTTGTAATGGTAAAGCATTGATTGAAGCTTACCCAAATCAGATATATGTGGTGCAGAATCCACCTCAGCCACCTTTGTCAATGGAAGATATGGATGCTGTATATGATTTGCCATATATGAGAACATATCATCCTTCTTATGAAGAGAAGGGCGGCGTACCAGCTATTGCAGAGATTAAGTTTTCTCTTATCAGTAATCGTGGTTGCTTCGGTGGTTGTAGTTTCTGTGCTTTGACCTTCCATCAAGGTAGAACCATTCAGGTTAGAAGTCATGAATCCATCATTAAAGAGGCTGAATTACTAATTCAGGATAAGGATTTTAAGGGATATATTCATGATGTAGGTGGTCCAACCGCCAACTTCCGTCATCCTTCCTGTGAAAAGCAATTGACTCATGGCGTATGTAAGAATAGACAGTGTCTATTCCCAAGTCCTTGCCGTAACATGAAGGTAGACCATTCCGATTATCTGGCACTTTTGCGCAAATTGCGTGCATTGCCTAAGGTAAAAAAAGTGTTTGTTCGTTCTGGTATCCGTTTTGATTACTTAATGGCTGACCCTGATGATACCTTTTTCCGTGAGTTGGTAGAGCATCATATTAGCGGACAGTTGAAAGTTGCTCCTGAACATATTTCCGATGTAGTATTACAACGTCTTGGCAAGCCTGAGAATGCTGTTTATGAGCGTTTTGTGAAGAAATACAAGAAATTAAATGAGCAACTTGGCAAGAATCAGTTCTTAGTGCCTTATTTAATGTCTTCCCATCCGGGTTCTACCTTGAAAGAAGCCATTGAATTAGCAGAATACTTGCGTGACTTAGGTTATATGCCAGAACAGGTACAGGATTTCTATCCAACACCTTCCACCATGTCTACGGTTATGTATTACACAGGCTTAGACCCAAGAGATATGAAACCTGTATATGTATGCCGTAATCCTCACGAGAAGGCTATGCAGCGTGCTTTGATTCAGTATCGTAATCCTAAAAATTATGATTTGGTATATGAGGCATTGACAGCGGCTGGTAGAACAGATTTGATTGGTTTTGAGAAGAAAAGCTTGATTCGTCCTAGAAAGTTAGCCACAGAGATGAAGGGTGGCTATGGTAAAACTGCTATTACTAGTAAGAGTGGACAAAACAAGAACGGACAAAGTAAGTCTTACAGCGGAAAAACAAGTAACGGTAAGGCTGGTGGTGGTCAGACAAGCAATCGCGGCGGAAAACAAGCAAGTAGTGCAAATTCTGCTAAGACATCTAAGAAAAAAACTATCCGCAACGTTCATAAGAAAAAGGCCAAAGGATAATTTGCATTGTATGTATATCTGGTAAGTCACATTGATATGAAAGAGGTAAACACATGAACATCGTCATTATTACCGGCGCATCTTCTGGCATAGGGTTGGAGTTTGCCCTTCAGATGGATAATTATTTTAAGAATATTGATGAATTCTGGTTAGTTGCACGCGATAGAGCAAAACTAGAAGCAGTGGCTAATGTAATGCAACATAAGACACGCCTTTTATCCATGGATATCACAAAAGATGCGCAACTAGAGCGTCTTGAAGATACTATAAAAGAAAAAAATGCTGTAGTTCGTATGCTGATTAATTGTGCAGGCTATGGCATTATGGGTAATTTTGCTAGTCAAAATCTCTATGGTGAATTAGGTATGATTCGTTTAAACTGCGAGGCATTAACTAATATCACACATCGTTGTATCCCTTATATGAAAAGAGGAAGCCGTATCATTCAATTAGCTTCCAGTGCAGCATTTTTGCCGCAGATTGACTTTGCAGTATATGCAGCAACAAAATCTTATGTACTAAGTTTTTCTCGTGCGTTGGGTGAAGAATTACGCGAGAAGGAAATATATGTAACCAGTGTATGTCCTGGACCAGTTGATACTCCATTCTTCGATATTGCAGAGCGTACTGGTAGCACCTTGGCAATCAAGAAATATACCATGGTCAGTCCTACAAAGGTCGTAGAACAGGCTTTACGAGATTCCTACCATAAACGTACGCTTTCTGTATGTAGTGTTCCAATCAAGGGTTTACGTGTTGCAAGCAAACTTGTTCCACATGATACCATTTTAGGCATTACAAAGGCTTTAAAACGTGCAGAAAAGCACTAAAGATATTCCCTGCATGCGAGTGCAGTTATGAGAGGTTAGATTACAATGAAACTATCACGATTATTTCTAAAAGATAATTATGTCGGGGAAAAAAATTACATTAAGACACAGACCAAATATGAAATAGCACGTACCATTCTTTATTTTGGTATATCGCTAAGCTTATTTATTGCAGGCTGGATAACAACAGGAGAGCGAACTAACTTATTAACCATTGTAGCTATTTTAGGATGTCTTCCTGCAAGTAAAAGTATGGTGGATATGATTATGTTTTTGCGATATAGAAGTTGTAGCCAAGAAGCGGCCACCCAGATTGAAGAACATGTAGGCTCTCTGGATGCACTTTATGACTTGGTATTCACTTCATATCAGAAGAACTTCGTAGTATCACATCTGATAGTAAAAGGCAATACCATCTGTGGTTATACCGAGAACGCAACTTTTTCTGAGCAGGAGTTTAACAAACACTTAGACAGTATTCTTAAAACTGATAATTTCAAGGATACCAGTATTAAAATTTTCACTGATATAAAAAAATACTGCAATCGCTTAGACCAGTTAGTAGAATTGGAAGCAGACGAGAGCAATACAATAGGTATTATTAGCACCATCAAGCATGTGGTCCTATAAAGCATTCTAGGAGAAATAAAATGCAATTAGTAACCATCGGCCCTAATCAAGCAGGGCAACGATTTGACAAATTCCTTCACAAGCAGTTACCAGAAGCTGGAACAAGCTTCCTTTATAAAATGCTTCGCAAAAAGAATATTACTTTAAATGGTAAGAAAGCAGAAGGCAAAGAGATTCTTGCTGTAGGAGATGAAGTGAAATTCTTTTTTGCAGACGAAACTTTTGAAAAATTCTCAGGCAAAAAGCTTAACTCTGATTCTCAGGATTGTTCTACCAAGGAATACGAATTGGCCTTTTCAAAATTAAAAGGCATTACAGTTCTGTACGAAGATAATAATATTTTGATAGTAAATAAGCCTGTTGGAATCCTTACTCAGAAAGCTGAAGGTAAAGATATAAGTCTTAATGAATGGCTAATTGGCTATCTGTTCCATACTGGCGCATTGAGCAAAGAAGAATTTGCTACGTTTCATCCTTCCATATGCAATCGTTTGGATCGAAACACCAGTGGTATCGTATTATGTGGCAAGTCCCTTGCTGGTTCTCAAGCACTAAGTCGTATTATCAAAGACAGAACTATCTCTAAGTTCTATCGTACTATCTGTGTTGGCAGATTGGATGATGAACAAAAGTTACAAGGTTATTTGTGCAAGGATGCTGCAAGTAACAAGGTTACCATTCGGAAAAAAGCTGTATCTTCTGAAGATGCTTATATTGAGACTGCATACATGCCAATCACCTCTAACAGAGACTATACCTTGTTAGAAGTAGAATTAATCACTGGTAAAACCCATCAGATTCGTGCTCATTTATCCAGTATAAAACATCCGATTATAGGAGATTACAAATACGGTATCCGCAAAGTAAATGACGCTTGTAAAAAAGATTTTTCTTTAGAGAATCAATTGCTCCATGCCTATCGCATTGTATTCCCTTTGGATGAAACAGGAGTATTAGAATGCATGGCAGGTAAAGAGATTATTGCTCCATTACCCAAACAGTTTGAACATATTATAGAAAGTCTCAAGCTATAAGAATATAAAGAATAAGCTTTCTATGCGAAAAACATATTATAGAAAATATAGAAAAATATACATCGGAGGAAACAATGGCTACTTGGAATTCCAGAGGTCTTCGTGGTTCCACCCTAGAAGACATGGTCAATCGAACAAATGAAAAATATGCAGCTAATGGTTTGGCCTTGATTCAGAAGATTCCAACGCCAATCACTCCTATTAAAATGGACAAGGCAAACCGACAGATTACTCTAGCTTATTTTGAGCAGAAGAGTACTGTTGATTATATTGGTGCTGTACAAGGTATTCCAGTATGTTTTGATGCTAAAGAATGTGCCAAAGATACCTTTTCCCTGCAGAATATTCACGAACATCAGGTAGAGTTCATGCGTATGTTTGAAGAGCAGGGTGGTATTGCTTTTTTCTTAATCTATTACACACATAAGGATGTTCTATATTATCTTCCTTATGAAATGCTTCGTTTCTTCTGGGATAGAGCCCAGGAAGGCGGACGCAAAAGCTTCCGTTACGAGGAACTAAATCCTGAGTACATATTACCGAAAAAGCATGGCGTTTTAGTGCCTTACCTTGATGTATTAAAAAAAGATTTGGAAGATCGTGAATGACATTAATTTAACTTGACATTAATGCAAGTTTTCGTTATACTTACAAATAGTTTAGTTTAGTAGCTAGGTAGCACATTAACGCACTAAAGTGCTAGTAACAAATTTATTTGTATAAAAAAGGAGTTTGACCATGAGCAAAGAATTATTACATACGCCAGAAGGCTTCCGTGACATTTATGGCAACGAACTTGCAAAGAAGAAATATATAGAAAAGAAGTTACAGGATATTATTCATAGCTATGGTTTTGATGATGTTCAGCCACCTACCTTAGAATTTTTTGATGTATTTTCTAAGAGAATTGGTACAACACCAAGCAAGGAATTATATAAATATTTTGATAAGGATGGTAATACCTTGGTCTTAAGACCTGATTTTACTCCATCCATCGCACGATGTGCGGCAAAATACTATTGTGATGAGTTAAAACCTATTCGTTTTAGCTATTTGGGCAATACTTTTACCAACAATTCTAACCTACAAGGTAAATTAAAAGAGGTAACCCAGATGGGTGCAGAATTGATTAATGATACCTCTGTAGAAGCTGATGCAGAGATGATTAGTTTGGTAATTGAATCTTTAAAAAATACTGGTCTTACTAGATTTCAAGTAAGTATTGGCGAGGTTGAATACTTCAAAGGATTATGTGAAGAAGCGGGGTTGGATGAAGAGACTGAGTTGGATCTTCGTGCCTGCATCTCAGGCAAAAACTATTTCGCTGCACAAGAGCTTATTAATGAGCGCAATGTAGTAGAACCATATAGAAGCACTTTATTAAAAGTTGCTGATATGTTCGGCAATATGACTTCTTTAGATGAGGCGAAATCATTGGTTAAGAATCAGCGTTCTTTGGCAGCAATTGAGCGTCTTGAGAAGCTTTATGAGGTTCTTAAATTATATGGAGTAGAAGAATATGTATCCTTTGACCTCGGAATGCTTAGCCAGTACAATTATTACACTGGTGTCATTTTTAGAGCATATACATATGGTGTGGGTGACGCAGTTGTCAAAGGTGGACGTTACAACAACCTCTTAAGCCAGTTTGGTAAGGAAGCACCTGCAATTGGCTTTGTTATCATCATTGATGACTTAATTGAAGCATTGACCAGACAGAAAGTAGCTTTCACTGTTCCTACACAGAAAAAGCAGATTACCTATAACGATACCAATTTCTCAGAAAAATTAGCAGAAGCGAAAGCACTTCGTGCTAATGGTGAACAAGTAGAGTTGGTTCACGAATCCTAATAACTATAATATGGATGAAAACTAGTGATTGGTAAGGAAAGGGTTATTATGAGCGAAGAAAGATATTTAACTTTTGCCCTTGGCAAAGGAAGATTAGCAAATAAAACATTGGAATTATTAGAACAGATTGGCATAACCTGTGAGGAGATGAAGGATAAGGATTCACGTAAGCTCATCTTCGTAAACGAAGAATTAAAGTTACGTTTCTTCTTATCAAAGGGTCCAGATGTTCCTACTTATGTAGAATATGGAGCCGCAGATATCGGTGTAGTTGGTAAAGATACCATTATGGAAGAAAATCGTGATGTATACGAGGTTCTTGACCTCGGTTTTGGTAAATGTCGTATGTGTGTATGTGGTCCAGCATCTGCCAAAGAGCTTCTCAAACACCACGAGCGCATTCGTGTAGCAAGTAAATACACAAATATTGCTAAAGATTACTTCTACAACAAAAAACATCAGACCGTTGATATCATCAAGTTAAATGGTTCTGTAGAATTAGGACCTATCGTAGAATTGTCAGATGTAATTGTTGATATTGTTGAGACTGGTTCTACTTTACGTGAGAATGGTCTTGAAGTGTTAGAGGAAATTTGCCCACTTTCTGCAAGGATGATTATTAATCCAGTAAGCATGCAGATGGAAGGCGAGAGAATTCGTAAGATTGTATCGCAGATACGTAAGAAATTAGAGGAGAACAATGCCAAATGAGAATCGTAGAATTATCTGGTGCAACAAAAGCAAGTATTTTAGAAGACTTACTGAAAAGAAGTCCTAATAACTATACAGAATATGAAGATGTAGTAAATGAGATTATCGAGAATGTTAAGACCAACAAGGATCAGGCTCTTTTTGACTATACTTTAAAGTTTGATAAATTCGCTTTATCTGCTGAGAATATTAAAGTAACTCGTGAAGAAATTGATGAAGCTTATACCAAGTTGGATGCTAAGCTTATTGAAGTAATTCGTAAGTCAGCAGAGAATATCCGTGCATTCCATGCAAAACAGTTACGTAATAGCTGGTTTGACTCTAAGGAAGACGGAACCATATTAGGTATGAAGATTACAGCCATCGCAAAAGCTGGTGTATACGTACCTGGTGGTAAGGCTGCTTATCCTTCCAGCGTTCTTATGAACGTTATCCCTGCCAAAGTAGCTGGTGTAGGTGAGATTGTTATGACCACCCCTCCTGGAGCAGATGGAAAAGTAAACCCTGGAACTCTTGTAGCTGCTGATATCGCTGGTGTAGATACCATCTACAAAGTAGGTGGCGCACAGGCAATTGCAGCTCTTGCATTTGGAACAGAATCTATTCCAAAAGTTGATAAGATTACAGGACCTGGTAATATCTTTGTAGCTCTTGCGAAAAAAGCAGTATACGGCTATGTAAGCATTGATTCTATTGCAGGTCCTAGTGAGATTTTGGTTCTCGCTGATGAGACTGCTAATCCTCGTTATGTCGCTGCCGACCTATTGTCTCAGGCAGAGCATGATGAACTTGCTAGTGCAATTTTGATTACCACCTCTAAGGAATTAGCAGAAGAGGTATCGAAGCAGGTAGATGTATTTGTTGCAGAACTTAGCCGTACCGAAATTATGCAGAAATCCTTAGATAATTATGGATATATTTTAGTAGCTGAGAATATGCAGGATGCTATTGATGCAGCCAATGAGATTGCTTCTGAGCACCTTGAGATTCTTACCAAGAATCCTTTTGAAACCATGACTAAGATTCGCAACGCAGGTGCGATTTTCATGGGCGAGTATGCTTCAGAGCCTTTGGGAGATTATTTTGCAGGTCCTAACCACATTTTACCTACCAATGGAACTGCTAAGTTCTTCTCACCAGTAAATGTAGATGACTTCATTAAGAAGACTAGCATTATTTCTTATTCAAGAGAAGCATTAGAAAAGGTACATAAAGATATTGAGCTTTTTGCAGAAAGCGAAGGCTTAACAGCTCACGCAAACAGTATTAAAGTGAGATTTGAAGACTAAAGGAGAATACCTATGGCACGTAGTGTAACAGTGAATCGTTCAACAAAAGAAACTGACATCTCTATGATTTTAAATTTGGATGGAACTGGTAAAGCGGAAGTAAATACAGGCATTGGCTTTTTTGACCACATGTTAGAAGGCTTCACTAAGCATGGTTTCTTTGACTTAAAATGCAATATCAAGGGAGATTTACACGTTGACGGACATCATACGGTTGAAGATGCCGGTATTGTTCTTGGTCAGGCGATTAAAGAAGCTATCGGTGACAAGAAAGGCATGAAACGTTATGGTTACTTCATTTTACCTATGGACGATGCCCTTGCTTTATGTGCCATTGATTTATGTGGCAGACCATATTTTAACTTTGAATGCCAATTTACTGCTGATAAAGTAGGAGAGTTAGATACTGAGCTTGTACGTGAATTTTTCTATGCTGTATCTTATGGTGCGGGCATGAATCTACATATCAAGATGTTAGACGGCATCAACAATCATCACATGATTGAAGCAATATTCAAGGCTTTTGCGAAAGCTCTGGATCAAGCAACCAGCATGGATGAGCGCATTACAGATGTACTAAGCACGAAAGGAAGTCTATAAAATCATGATTACCAAGAAGTTTGTTCCTTGTATTTATTTATATCAAGAACACGCTATTAAAAGCTTAAACGATACTACTATTGTGGATACAGACCCAGTACGTTTAGCAAGATACTATAGCGAGAACAATGCAGATGAATTGATTATATTCGATATGTCAGAAGGCGATGCTGAGCACGAAGCAGCCTTGGATATTATGAAGGAAATCTGTGCAACTGTAGAGATGGATGTCATCGGTGCTGGCAATGTAAAGCGCATGGAAGACATTAAGAAAATTCTGTATACTGGTTGTAAAAAAGCAATCCTTGATTATGAGAAGGAAAGCAATATAGCTATTACCGAAGAAGTATCTTTAAAATTTGGTAAGGAAAAAATTCTTTTATCTTACAACGATGCTAAGACTATCGAAGATAACAAGGAATTAATTGAGAAATACATATCTGGACTTGTATTGATGAATCCTCATCAGATTCGTGAGACCATGGAAGTAACTGATCTACCATTTTTTGTACAGATTAATCAGATTGCCTTGAATAAGTTATTAGAGATTTTCGCATACGAAACAGTATGTGGCGTAACAGGCAATACCATCAATGAGAATATGAAGGAAATCCTTGATTTAAAAGAACTTTGCAAGGAAAACAATATTCCAGTTGTTACCTTTGAAGCTGCATTTAAGTGGGAAGATTTCAAAAAGAATAACGATGGAATGGTACCAGTTGTTGTTCAAGATTATCGTACCTTAGAAGTGTTGATGGTTGCTTATATGAACGAAGAGGCATACAACGCAACTCTAAAATCAGGTAAGATGACATATTATAGTAGAAGCCGCAACGAATTATGGTTAAAAGGTGCTACTAGCGGACATTTCCAGTATGTGAAGAGTCTTACTGCAGATTGTGATATGGATACCATTTTAGCAAAGGTATCACAGGTTGGCGCAGCTTGTCATACTGGTTCCAAGACCTGCTTCTTTAACGAAATTACCAAAAAGGATTACGAGGAAAGTGCTAATCCATTGCAGGTATTTGAAGAAGTATTTAATGTTATCAAGGATAGAAAAGTAAATCCTAAAGAAGGCTCTTACACCAACTATCTATTTGATAAAGGAATTGATAAGATTCTGAAGAAATTAGGAGAAGAAGCAACTGAAATCGTAATTGCTGCTAAAAATCCAAACGCAAATGAGATTAAATATGAGATTAGCGATTTCTTGTATCATATGATGGTTCTTATGGCAGAAAAAGATGTTACGTGGGAAGAGATTACTACAGAATTAGCGAATCGATAATCCATATAACGTAAACCCCAGTCAAAGAATCAACCAACTTAAGTTTTAAAAAAGGAATAGGACAACTGTCTTATTCCTTTTTCACATCACTTACCCATGCTGCAATTTCTTGCTGATAATCCTGGGAGATAGCAGTAAACACCTTATCCATACTAACTCCCATTAGGGATTTCTCACTTAAATCAAGACTTATTACACCTGTCAATAATATAATTGCAATTAATAATCGAACACGGCCAAAGCTAAAATGTTCCATTGAGTCTTCATCAGCAGGTTCGTCATAGTACCAGCTTCGATCCACACTACTAGAACTTATGACATCTGGTTTGCCAGAATAGGACGTTCGCCCGTATAAAACACGTTCTCTATGGCTCATGTCTGTTATATTCTCATTGTATTTAGAACGAATCTGTTTTACTAATTCTAATTTTTGTTCCGTAGAAATATTATCCATAATCCCTCCATCTAAACAATCAATTATAACATCCTATTTTATGTTATGCCTGTGCTAATAAAGACAAGCAGATTACTTGATAACACATATATATCCATCGAAACTTATTTTTAGAATAAAAATAGCAAAGTTTTCATGGAATATTGTGTGATAGCATTTGATTTTGTGTGTTCTGTGCACTATAATGTAATTTGTGATTTTGACACCCCAGAAAGGATGTAAGAATGAATAATAAGTTAGCATTATCAGATGATATTTTAATGAAGATTGAAAAGCCTGCTCGCTACATTGGTCACGAGTTCAATGCAGTAGTTAAGGATAAAGACAAAGTGAATGTTCGTTTTGCAATGTGTTTTCCTGATGTATACGAAATTGGTATGTCACATCTAGGAATTCAGATTTTATATAGTATGTTTAATGCAATGGAAGACGTATGGTGTGAACGCGTATATTCTCCATGGCTTGATTTAGATGCCATTATGAGAGAAGAGAAGATTCCTCTTTTTGCTCTGGAATCCCAAGATCCTGTTAAGGATTTTGATTTCTTAGGTATGACTTTACAGTATGAAATGTGTTATACCAACATTTTGCAGATTCTAGACTTAGCTCAGATTCCATTTATGGCGACAGAGCGTGGCGAGGACTGTCCAATTGTTATCGGTGGCGGTCCATGTAGCTATAACCCTGAACCAATTGCTGATTTCTTTGATATTTTCTATATTGGCGAAGGCGAGACACAGTATGAGAACCTAATTAACTTGTACAAGCAGTGTAAAGAAGAGGGCGTAGGACGTGTAGAATTCCTACGTCGTGCTGCCAAATTACCAGGTATGTATGTACCCCGTTTCTATGAGGTAAAATACAACGAAGACGGCACCATTGCGTCTTTCTTACCTACAGAAGAGGGCATTCCTTCCACCATTTTAAAAGAGATTGCAATGGATGTAACCAATGCCCATTATCCATTAAAGCCAGTGGTACCTTACACAAAGGTTACACAGGATCGTGTGGTATTAGAAATTCAACGTGGTTGTATCCGCGGATGTCGTTTCTGTCAGGCTGGTCAGCTTTATCGTCCAGTAAGAGAACGTGACGTGGAGATGTTGAAGAAGTATGCTATTGAAATGCTGAACAATACGGGACATGAAGAAATCTCTTTAAGTTCTTTAAGTTCTAGTGATTATACTCAGTTGCCTGAGTTAATTGATTTCTTAATCGAAGAATGTGCAAAGAAAAAGATTAATATTTCTCTGCCTTCCTTACGAATTGATGCGTTTTCATTAGATGTAATGAACAAGGTACAAGATGTTAAGAAGTCCAGTCTTACTTTTGCACCTGAGGCAGGTAGCCAGAGACTAAGAGATGTTATTAATAAAGGATTGACTGAGGAAGTCATTTTAAATGGTGCAGCACTAGCATTCAAGGGTGGTTGGACTAGAGTAAAGCTATACTTTATGTTGGGACTTCCTACCGAAACAGAAGAAGATATTCGTGGTATTGCAGAGCTCTCTAATAAGATTGCTGCAACATTCTTTGATACTGTTCCGAAGGAAGAACGTAAGAATGGTAAAGTACAGATTGTAACTAGTACTTCCTTCTTCATTCCTAAGCCATTTACCCCATTCCAGTGGGCTCCACAGTGTACCAAAGAGCAGTTCTTAGATAAGGCTTATCAGACCAAGAAAGCAATTACCGAACAGTTGAACCAAAAGAGTATTAAATATAACTGGCATGAGGCAGATGCCAGCGTGTTAGAAGGTGTTCTTGCTAGAGGCGATAGACGCTTATCAAAGGTTATCCAGAAAGTATACGAAAAAGGATGCTTCTATGACGCATGGAGTGAGTATTTCAACAATCAAGTATGGTTGGATACTATTGAAGAATGTGGTCTCAGCGTAGATTTCTACACTACTAGAGAACGCTCCTTGGATGAGATTTTCCCATGGGATTTCATTGATTGTGGTGTTACCAAAGAGTTCCTTAAGAGAGAATGGTTAAAGGCACAGCAGGAAAACATCTCCCTTAACTGTAAAATGCAGTGTCAGGGCTGTGGTGCTAATCGTTTTGGCGGTGGAATCTGCTTTGAAGAGAGAAATTAACGGAGGAACCAATCATGAAATTAAGAATAAAGTTTAGAAAATTTGGACCAATTCGTTTTATTGGTCACTTAGACGTAATGCGCTTTTTCCAGAAGGCCATTCGCCGTGCTCAGATAGATGTAGCATATTCTTCTGGATTTAGTCCTCACCAGATTATGTCTTTTGCATCACCTTTGGGCGTAGGCTTGGAAAGCAACGGCGAATACATGGATATTGAAGTGCATTCTATGATAAGCTGTGAAGATTTAATGACTCGTTTAAATGAGGCATCCGTACCAGGAATTGAAGTTATTTCTGTAAAAGTATTACCCGAAGGTGCTGGCAATGCTATGGCTAGTGTTGCTGCAGCTAAGTACACCGTTCGTTTCCGTGAAGAAAGAGCACCAAAATGCGATATTTCCGCAGTATTACCTGCTTTTCTTGCTAAAGATTCCATTCCTTTTACCAAGGAGACCAAAAAGGGCACACGTGAGATGGATTTAAAACCTTGCATTTTTGAGTGTACTTGGAATGGGGATGCATTCACTATGTTAGTAGACGCTTCCAGTGCAGGCAATATTAAGCCTATACAGGTCATTGAAGCCCTGTTGGCAGATAATGGTGAAGAATTAATGGAAAATGCTTTGTTGGTAACCAGAGAAGAGACTTATCGCAATGCTGGAACAGAAGAGAAGCCAGTATTTGTTCCATTGGATGATGTAGAAGCATAAGTTGGAAGGATTTTTGATAATGAGTCGTAATATCGAATCAAATAAAACAAAATTATCCCAAGAAGAGCTTTCCCTACGTGATACACAGCTGGGAAAGCTTATCTTTACCAATTATAAAGGTTGTAATTGGGCATTACTTTGTAATGATAATCGGTTAATTTCTGCGGAAGTTCTACCGAATACTCCAAGCAAAATTGGTGCAATCTATATTGGTAAGGTAAAGAATGTGGTATCTAATATTGATGCTTGTTTTGTTGAGATTAAAGATGGCGAACTATGCTTTCTCCCTTTAAAAGAAGCCCAGACACCGTTTGTTTTGAATCGAATATATGATGGTCGCATCAAAGAAGGAGATGAATTGCTAGTTCAGATAACCAGAGATGCACAGAAGACCAAACAGGCATCTGTAACTGCACAGGTGTCTCTTTCAAATGAATACTTTGCTTTTAGCATTGGTTCCACTCGCGTGGGATATTCTAGCAAAATAAATCGAGAGAATAAGAATCGCATCAGTACTTTACTGGAAGAGCAAGAGTATGTTTGCAATGGTACTCTTGTACAAGAATCAAATCTACCATCCATAGGTCTGATTGTTCGTACACAAGCCAATGAATTGGAAAATAATCAACTTTTAGATGCATATACTACAATAAGAGAAGCCTTTATTGAACTTCTACAGACTGCCAAACATCGTACTTGCTTTAGCTGTTTACAGGAGCCAAAGCATTCCATTGATTTCATATTAGACCAAGTAGTATATCCGTACGAATATGATGAAATCATAACCGATGATGCTGCTATTTTTAATCAGCTTCAGGCATATTGTCAGCTTCATATTCCGAATAAGGCTTTACGCCTATACGAAGACAAAGCATTACCCTTAGATAAGCTATATTCTATTAGCACTAAATTGGATACCGCATTGAACACGCGTGTGTGGCTCAAATCGGGCGGATATTTAGTTATCGAACCTACAGAGGCTTTGACTGTTATCGACGTTAATTCGGGCAAATACGATGCCAAAAAGGGGAACCTTGAGACAACCATCAGGATTAATCAGGAAGCAGCTAAGGAGATAGCCTTACAGCTTCGCCTACGCAACTTATCCGGCATTATTGTAGTTGATTTTATCAATATGAACTCTGTTGAAGCGAATGAGGGATTATTAGATTTACTTCGTAGACTAGTACAGAAAGACAAAACCAAGACTCAAGTAATCGATATGACAGCACTTGGCTTGGTAGAGATTACCCGTAAAAAAGTTCGTAAGCCACTATATGAGCAGTTTACAGAAAATAATAACAAATAAATCAAGAAAAAAATTGACATTATATTGATTGTATGAATTATTGAAATTGCATATTAAGAAGGACTTCATCACATGGAATTTATTAAACTTGAAAAAGTGAAAGATGGGAAATATCTCAAATCCTATGAACTTACCTATAAGAATAAAGTAGGTAAAGAGAAAAAATACGAGATAGTCAGCAGAAATGAACTAACTGATATTGCGCAGGTTGGCACAATACCAAGTGGTGTATCCATTATTGCTACCTGTAAAAGTAAACTACTCTTATTACATGAATTTCGCATGGGAGTCAATCGTACCATTTATAATCTTTGTGCGGGCATGCTAGAGAAGGATGAGAGCATTGAAGAATGTATTCAGAGAGAATTGCAGGAAGAGACAGGTCTCATGGTAAAGAAAATTCATAAGATTTTACCACCTTCTTTTTCTGCTGTTGCTATATCGGACACTACCACCTACATTGCTTTTGTAGAGGCAGAAGGCGAATTCTCTGATCACACTTCAGATAACGAACAAATTGAGGCTAAGTTTTATACCAAAGAAGAGGTTGCAGAACTCATTGAAACCGAAAGCTTCAGTTCCAGAGCACAATTAGCAGCTTTTTACTTCTGCAATGGTGGGTTAGACCATTTTAAACCATAGTATCAACGAAAGCTAAGTGTCCATACGAGGATATCATCAATGAACGAAAATATACTTGATCCAGTAAACGTAACTAACAATTTTCGCCAGCAGCTTTTTGCATTACAGGATCTCTCATACAAAGAATTTCATAGTAAACTAATTCCTAACGTAGATTCAGAGTTGGTGATTGGCGTTCGCACCCCAGCACTTCGTAAGCTGGCAAAGGAGTTGGCCAAGACTCCTGAAGCCGACATCTTCTTAGACTGCCTTCCCCATAAATATTACGAGGAAAATAATCTTCATGGATTTATCATTGAAGGCATGAAAGATTACGATAAAGTTATTGGGGCATTAGATGCGTTTTTACCCTACGTTGATAATTGGGCAACCTGTGACATGATTGCCCCAAAAATATTCAAAAAACATCTCCCGGAACTCTCAAGTAAGATAGAAGAGTGGTTGGCGTCAAACAATACCTATATGGTTCGTTTTGCCATAGGAATGCTTTTGAAATACTATTTAGACGAAGCTTTTGAGCCCCAATATTTAGAAAGAGTTGCTGCGGTTAAATCAGAAGAATACTATATTCAAATGATGATTGCTTGGTATTTTGCAACAGCACTTGCAAAACAATATGATGCTACAATACCTTATATTACAGAACATAAATTACCAAAATGGATTCATAATAAGACCATCCAAAAGTCCATTGAAAGTTATCGCATTACAAATGAGCAAAAAAACTTTCTAAGAATTCTAAAACGATAGAGAATTTTTCAGACAATTGTGTTATAATAATATCAGTTAGAAAGTTCGACTCATTATAGACTACTTAAAGGAGATGGTTGTATGGATCAGAAAGAATTAGACAGATTGTTAAAACGTAATTCACAACAAGGTGCTGCTGATATTGCTATCATTGCATCCAATGCCAGCAAGTTAGTAGAAAAAGATCCGGATATTCGGAATTTTATATCTTGTTATATGAAAGCTGATGCCAAAAACAAAGCATTATGCATTAGTGTATTGAACGCATTATGTGATCACATTGTTTAATACCATTCTAAAATCTATTAATAACGAATAAACCTCCCATTTTTTGGAATACTTTATGTATCAAAATGGGAGGTTCTTTTGTTGTATGAGAGCTTTTTTTCATATACATATAGATTCTAGACATGTATTTAGGATTCGTATTCTTACAAAGATATTTCTATTCATAACTTGTAGTATTATTTTTCTGTCATGCATCTTCATTGACTGGAGTGTTCCATACATGCCAGGTATTTCTCAGGAAAAAATGATTCCCTATTCTTATGAAGAAGTGATGAATATCATTGAAAATGGTGATGTTTTGATTACCTTTGATAGCCATTTCTTAAACTGGCGAAATGGGCATGCTGGCATTGTAGTAGACGCTACAAATGGAACTGTTTTAGAAGCTAAGACATTGGGCATTAACTCTTCATTTGGCAATATTAAGCGATGGAGTACTTATAATTCTTTTGCAATTTTACGTTTAACTGCGGTTTCCTACGAAGAACGGGCAAAGATTGCTTCCTTTGCACAAGATAGACTTGTTAATGTTCCATATAGCTTATTACCTCCATATACAAGTTTTCCCATTGCAGAAGATATTTCTCTATCAGGAACACATTGTTCTCATCTAATATGGCTTAGTTTTATGCAATACGGATATGACTTAGATAGTGATGGTGGAATCATCGTTACACCAAGAGATATTTATAACAGCGAACATTTACAAAAAATAGTAGTATATATAAATACAAAATAGGCTCCAAGCCATTTTTATTACATTTAGTGCAGGAATAGGAATAATAATTTTCCATGAATTACTGCACTTTAAATATCCATAATATGCATTTTGTATGCTTTATTTTCATAATGCAGAATGTTATGATAAATATATCAGTAAAACACTATTAAAAATAGTGTCACACAAAACAATTTTCTTAGTAAACCGCTAAAACAGAGGAGAACATTATGAGTGATTATGCTATGAATAAAGAAATTAACGAGGCGATTGCTGCCGGAGAACGTGCATTAAGCAGTCTACGTCTGGCACAGGATAAATTAAAAAGTGCTAGAAGCTGGGGAATCTGGGATATGTTTGGTGGTGGCGCACTTTCTGGTCTCATTAAGCATAACCGCATATCAGAGGCATCTCAGTATATTGAAGATGCAAAAAGAGATTTATTTAAATTTGAAAAAGAATTACGTGATGTCAGCGCACCTATGAATCTTGAACTAAATATGGATGGCTTCTTAACTTTTGCAGATTTTTTCTTTGATGGTTTTATTGCAGACTATATTGTTCAGTCAAAAATAGCAGAAGCAAGAGAGCAGGTTGATAGAGCAATTGTTGTAGTGGAATCTATGATTAACAAGTTACGTCAGCAGTTGAATTAATATACCAACAACTTAGGTTATCATTATTACGATTTTACAGTAGGGAGATTTACATATGAAAAAAGAGGACAATAACCTAAAGGGCAATAAAACAATTATTTGTAAAGGGATAATATTTTGGAGTATTCTGTTTATTGGAATAATAATAGGTATATTAGCTACAATATCCATCAAATATAAAAATTTATCAAGTCGAAAGGACGAACAAACTTCCTTTCGGCTTGGTTTAGTTGAAAACAATCTTACAATTACTGGGATTAAGTGGAGTGATTTTCCGGGATGGCGAAATATTGAGTGTAATATAGAAGGTACTTTTTCCATAAATTTACCTCACGATGCTTCAATTGATTTTTGTGATTTATTGAATAACGGATGCCTAAAAGAAATCCATCGAAAGACTATTCATTCTCAAGATAACAATATGGAATCAAACTATGATCTTGTTCATTATGAAATAACCAATGGAGTCATAGCCGCAACGGGCGTATTAAAAAAATATGATAACCCCATTTCTATAGCAGAATCTGGTTACCAAGTTCGTGCTACATGGAATGGAAGCGAAAACTATATTATACTAGGTTACATTCCACCAGAAAGTGTAATATTTACTCCTTGGAGCAATTTAGAAAATACATATGCTAATTGTGACTTAACCCCATATTTTGATGCGTTTCAGTTAAGTCGTACTTATCTTGATGAAAGCTTGGCTAGCAAAATACCCATTCAATCCAATATTAATGTGGTAAAAGTCCAAGATGGTTTGATGAACTGTCGCATTGAGAATTGCAGTGATAAAGAATGGACTTATAGCGCAGATTTACCTGCCCTTGAAATGTGGTATAACGGTGTATGGATTGAAGTATTGCCTCCTTACGATAGTGCTTTGATGACCCAAACATGCGCATCTAATGAAATATATGAAATAAATGTGCCCTCAGATACCAATAATAACTACCCCAGCTTATTCCCTGGTATCTATCGCTTAGTTATATATGGCACAGAAGATGACTATGCTGTAAGCAATAGCTTTTTAGTACTTTATAATCATGATATTCAATTATTAAATGATTGATTATATGTATCAAGTTCCTGTATGTTTGGGAGACATATGTTTTTCTTAAAAAATATTAAGATTTCCTAATAGAACTTTAATCACATTTTAATAGCCATCAAAAAATATCCTAAGATTTGTATTGTAGAATAACAAAAGTAAGAGAGTAGTGGCATCCACTACTTAATAATGCTAGTTATATACACTTAGGAGGTTTTTCTTATGAAAATCGCAGTTTTATCAGATATACATGGCAATCATATTGCATTAAGAAGATGTGTCGATTATTGTTTGGAGCAAGGAATTACTAGATTTGCTTTTCTTGGGGACTATGTAGGGGATTTTGCTTACCCTCAGAAGACAATGGAATTACTATATGAATTAAATGATACTTACGATTGTACTTTTTTAAAGGGTAATAAAGAAGATTATTGGTTAGGCTTCCATGCGGGATGGAATATAATCTGGCGAGACGGAGATTCCACAACTGGAACTTTGTTATATAATTACAAGAATCTTACTCAGAGAGATTTAGATTTCTTTGATGAGATGCCAATATCAACAACTTTAACTATTGAAGGTTATCCATCTATTACGTTATGTCATGGTTCACCTAGACGCAATACAGAGAAATTATATACACATTCTACAAGCACTTTGGAATTGATAGAAGAGAACTCTTCCTCATTAATTATATGTGGTCATACCCACAGACAGTTTCTATTTGAGCATAAGAATAAAACACTTGCTAATCCTGGTTCTGTCGGTTGTCCAATTGGACAGGAAGGAACCACACAATTTCTTATTTTAGAAGCCTCAGACGCCACTTGGCATCCACAGCTTATTACATTAACCTATGATACAGAATCTGTTTTACAAGAATTAAACGAAGAAAAAATGGAATTACGTGCACCATATTGGACCCATATTACCAAACGTATTCTTCAAGGTGAACATATTACACATGGTGACGTATTGTCACAAGCCATGAACCTTTGCAAATCAGAAAATGGCTTTTGCAATTGGCCTGATATTCCTGAAAAATACTGGAAAATGGCGCTTCAATCATGAAATAATAGCAGAGCCAACTATGCGCAAAACCATAGTTTAACGAATAGTTGCGTATATAAAAAGGCTATCTTGGGGGATTCTTCCCTGGATAGCCTTTTATGTCTTAATACCTATCTATTGTAACTCTTTTAGTTTCTGAAACAATTCTAAATCACTTTGTGTAATCTTTATATTAGATTGATATTCTTTACCATCTGGTGTTGTAACTTTACATTCCAAAACGGTTCCTTCGTTCATAACTTCAGGTCTTGCAACCGCCTGTATAAATGAAACAAATTTAGGATGATTGTTTTTAAATGTTTCAAGTGCATTTTTCATTGTTAATAGAGCCATTGGATTCATTTATTCTTTCCTCCTTGGCATATATAATATGCCTTTGTATTTTATTATTCAAAATCATGTAAATTGTGTTATATATCAGTTACATAATATCATCAGAATCAAGCACAATGGTAAATGGACCATCATTAAGCAATTCAACCTTCATATCTGCACCAAATATACCTTTTTCAACAACAGGAATATCTTCCATACATTTTGCAAGAATATATTCATATAGTTCATTAGCCATATCTGGAGCACCTGCATTGATAAAAGATGGACGATTGCCTTTCTTACAATCTGCATACAATGTAAATTGTGAAATAATTAACATTTCTCCATTAACCGTTTTAATATCCAGATTGGTTTTTCCGTTTTCATCCTCGAAAATGCGCATACCAATGAGTTTTTTGACCATTTTATCTGCAATTTCCTTATTATCATTATTGCAAATTCCAACTAGTACTAGAAATCCATGATTGATTTTACCCACATATTCATTTTCAACCATTACGCTTGCCTGTCTGACACGTTGAATTACAAAACGCACTACTACTCTTCCTCCGTACTCTTTTCTAGATGTTCTACATCTGATGTTTGTACATTTTTATTTGCATTATCAATCTGCAAATTTGTACTGTTGGCAGATTTACCATTGTTTTTGTTCGTATTTAGCTGCAAATTCTTAACATTCTTTAGTTCTTCCGAAGTATATTCATGCAAACCACTAGCATCAACTTTTCCTAGCTTTATATAAGTTTCCGTATCTAGAGGAAGATTCTTAGCCTCCAGCGAACTCAATACAAGTGCTTTAATCGCAGCATAAATGATTGCAAAAATAGGAACACCTACAATCATACCTGGAACGCCAAATATTCCACCAAATATTGTAATAGAAAAGATAACCCAGAATCCCGTAAGTCCTGTAGAATCCCCTAAAATCTTTGGACCCAATATATTTCCATCAAATTGCTGTAAAACCAAAATAAATATAACAAAATACAAACAATTCAATGGGTGTAATGGGTCAACGATAAAGATAAGAATTGTACATGGTATAGCACCTAAATATGGACCAAAAAATGGAATTATATTGGTTACACCTACAATCACACTTACCAACACCGCATAAGGTGTCTGTAATATAGTTGTTCCAATAAAGCATAATAAACCTATAATAATGGAATCCAAGATTTTTCCACTGACAAATCCAATAAAAGTCCTATGCGTGAATCTAAAATTATTGATCCAACGATTTGCATTCTCTTTTTCAAAAACAGCATAAACAATCTGTTTCGCTTGCCCTGCAAATTTCTCTTTACTACTTAACAAATATACAGAAATAACAACACCAATAATAAAATCCCACAGCACAGCAAGCACACTAATTACACTTAAGGATACCTTCTTAATCACTTCACTAGATGCCGTTAATACTTTATCGTTCAGCCATACCTCTAACTCAACAGAATATCTATTAACAAGCTTCATTACATAAGCCCCTAACTCCTGATTATTAACCAATACACTGTCTAGCCAAGTAATAAAGTTATTAATATAGGTATCAAAATTGGCAGCAATATTGCGCACACTAGGTACAATTTGTGACACCAACATTGCAATCAATCCATATATAAGAGCAATCATTAAGAAAAGAGTAATAAAAATACCAATTCCACGAATTGTTTTTTTTCGTTTTACACTTTTCTTAAAACGAAGTTTGTCTGCCAATGGACATAACATCTTTTTTTCCACAAAATTAAGTACAGGAGTAAGCAAATAAGCGGTTACAAAACCTAATAAAACTGGCATAAACACCGACACTACATTGCTAACTCCCGCAATTATATTAGAAAAATGAAATGTTACATAGTAAAAACAAATACTTGCCACAATTACGGAAAATGCAGTCAGCCCCCAACGAAAATACTTACTAGTAAACTTTAATTTCATCTCTCTGACCTCTCTTTCGTATGTTCATATTAATATAATACACGCAAATTCATAATATCACAAGGGCAAACTAAACTCGTTCATATGGAGCTAATTCAAATCGGATAAAGTATCCCTGGTCATGTTTGCATACAGGACATTTTCCTGGTGCCTCTGTTCCTTTATAGACAAATCCACAGTTTAAACACATCCATTCTACTTCTACTTTTGATACGAAAAGTTCTCCTTTATCAAGTAACTCTGCATACTTACCAAATCTGTCTCCATGCGTCTTTTCAATTTCTGCAATTTGCAAAAATGAATTAGCAATAGCCTGAAATCCCTCTTCTTTTGCCTTTTCACCAAATTGTTTATAGATAGGTTCATGTTCCTCATATTCGTTATGCTGTGCCATACGTAGCAATTCTGTTACACTGTCTGAAATATCAATAGGATAACTTCCCTCTACTGCAATATTTTCTCCCGCCATCTCTTTTAAATGGTTATAAAAAATCTCAGCATGTTCTTTCTCTTGGGATGCTGTAAATGCAAAAATTGCGCTAATTACATATAAACCATCCTTTTTTGCTTGACTAGCTGCAAAAGTATAACGATTTCTCGCTTGACTTTCTCCTGCAAATGCCTTCATTAAATTATTTTTGGTTTCACTATTCTGGAATTCAACTGTCATATTCTTTTCCTTTCTTTGTTAAAGTATAAAAAAAGTATTTCCAGTATTTCACTAAATATAATATAGTTTTCTTATTGTTTCCAACCGAAAAAAAGTATAATATAATTATGGTATAAAATAACATGTACCTAATAAA
>CAZHEM010000011.1:0-32186 GCA_964531725.1 uncultured Acetatifactor sp. | reverse complement strand
GCGTGTATTTTAGAAATTCCACATTTTTGTCTCCGAACTTTTGAAAATGTATTCCCTTGCCGTACACGCCACCCAAATTGTTCAAGCCACAGAAAAACACGAAACTGATAGCAAAGTAGCGCGCATAAGAAATTCTCACATTTTGTTCAACGCATTCTTGCAGCACGTTCTGTCTGGTACATACGCCCACTTAATCTTTTCACTCAAAAAGACACCCGCAGAGACCATGGTGTATCTTTAACATGTCATTTGTGAGAGGAGTGCAGGACACATAACACGATGTTTATGAAATGTTTACTTGTGAAAGGTATTATGATTGGGTATAATGAAAAATGTCATGAAGAGACATGACAAAGGGGTTAGAGTATAGAATTAGTGAGAACTAGATGCGCCTAAGCGCAGAAATGAGGAGAACAATGTCAGATTTGTATAATGAAAATGATGAAATTGAGATAGATGATAATGATTATGAAGATGTGTGCTTTATCTGTCGTAGACCAGAGAGCAAAGCAGGAAGAATGTTTAAGCTTCCGCCAAATATCTGCGTGTGCGATGACTGCATGCATAAGACCATGGATGCTATGAACCAGATGGATTTGCAGGGGATGATGAATGATCCTGCTTTTCAGAAGGAACTAGAGAACTTTAATCGCTATGGCGGTATGTATGGTTTTCCGGGGATGAACGGAATGCCTAATATGAATGGTTTTTCAGGAATGACACAGGATGCTTCCAATAAGAATACTGACGATAAAGCTGATGAAAAAGCGGTAGAAGACCAGAAGGCTACCAGTGAAGAGGTACAGGATAATAAGGACCCAAAGGATGATGGAGCAAAAACAGAGGATTCTGCAGATGCTACAGATGCAAAGAAAAATAATAATCCGAAGAGTACCGTAAGCTTTGGTGGTATGAATGGCTTCCCTGGATTTGGTGGATTTCCAGGTGGTGGCTTCCCTAATATCAGTTTTGTCAATGTATCAGACCTGCCAGGAGGCAATATTCCAAATAAGCAGAGACTTAAGAAGAAAAAGAAAAAAGAAGAGGGACAACCTGTTCTGAATATTAAAGACATTCCTGCTCCACATAAGATTAAGGCTAGTCTGGATGAATATGTGGTGGGACAGGAACATGCAAAAAAGGTGATTTCTGTTGCAGTATATAATCATTATAAACGTGTAGCAACAGACACTATGGACGAGATTGAAATTGAGAAATCCAATATGCTTATGATTGGACCAACAGGTAGCGGTAAGACCTATCTGGTAAAGACTTTGGCAAGACTTTTGGATGTTCCTTTGGCAATTGCAGATGCAACTTCCCTTACAGAAGCGGGATATATTGGTGATGACATTGAAAGCGTTGTATCAAAGCTTTTAGCGGCTGCTGATAATGATGTAGAGAAGGCAGAGCGTGGTATTATCTTTATTGATGAGATTGACAAGATTGCCAAGAAGAAAAACACTAATAGCCGTGATGTAAGTGGTGAAAGTGTACAGCAAGGTATGTTGAAGCTTTTGGAAGGTGCTGAAATAGAAGTGCCTGTAGGTGCCAATAGTAAGAATGCTATGGTGCCACTTGCTACCGTAAATACTAGAAATATTTTGTTTATCTGCGGTGGAGCATTCCCAGATTTGGAAGAGATTATCAAGGAGCGTTTAAATAAAACCAACTCCATTGGTTTTAATTCTGAATTAAAGGATAAATACGACAAGGATAAGACCATTCTTTCTAAGGTAACTGTAGAAGATATCCGTAAGTTTGGTATGATTCCAGAGTTTATTGGTCGATTGCCAGTGATTTATACCTTGGAAGGACTATCCAAAGAAATGCTGGTTAAGATTCTAAAAGAGCCTAAAAATGCTATATTGAAGCAGTATCAGAAATTGTTAGAGTTGGATGAAGTGAAGCTGGACTTTACAGAGGGAGCATTAGAGGCCATTGCCGAGAAGGCTATGGAGCGTGATACGGGAGCGCGTGCACTTCGTTCCATTATTGAAGAATTTATGTTGGATATTATGTATGAGATTCCAAAAGATGATAATATTGGCCAAGTAACCATTACTCGTGAGTATATTGAGGGAAATGGTGGTCCGATTATTGATATTCGTAGCAATCAGATTACTACATCCATGGATGAATTAAAGGAAGTTCCTGTAGAATAATAAAGAGAAGTCTGTATGGTTGCATTGGTGAGCAGTGTAGCTATACAGACTTTTTATGTATGTTTACGGAAATAGAAGGAAATAGAATAACTTTATTATTGACAAATACGAGTATTACGGTTAATATAAACATATGAACAATGGTTCATATGTAAAGGTATTGGTAAAACATCAAAATAAAGAAACGGTATGGAGGTTATCACTATGAAGAAAACTTATAAAATCGAAGTAGACTGTGCGGCATGTGCATTAAAAATGGAAGATGCAACCAAAAAGGTAGATGGCGTTATGGATGCAACGGTTAGTTTTATGACTCAGAAGATGAAGGTAGAATTTGCAGAGGGTGCAGATGAGGCTAATGTTATGGCGCAGGTAGTAAAGGCTTGTAAGAAAGTAGAGTCTGATTGCGAGATATTCCTTGACTAGGAGTAGATTTTAAGACTTTGGTGTAGCTGAGAATGTCGCTGAACTAACAGGAAAGCTACATGGAGGAGAAATATTATGACAAAAAAACAGAAAAAGACATTGTGTCGTATTCTGGTGGCGGCAGGGCTGATGGTGCTTTTAGAATGTCTTCCTATTACAGGATGGGGTAAATTCGCACTATACATGATGCCGTATCTGATTATAGGATACGATATTTTGCGAAAGGCAGTATTGGGGATTGCTCATGGAGAGGTATTTGATGAGAATTTCCTTATGGCAGTGGCAACGGTAGGTGCTATTCTACTAGGAGAATATACCGAAGGTGTAGCTGTTATGCTTTTTTATCAGGTAGGAGAATTGTTCCAAGCAGTAGCTGTGGGCAAGAGCAGAAGAAATATTACAGCTTTGATGGATATTCGACCAGATTATGCCAATATTGAGTTGGAAGATGGTGAACTGGAACAGGTAGACCCGGATGATGTGGAAGTTGGGACGATTATTGTGGTTCGCCCAGGAGAGAAGATTCCCATTGATGGATGTGTGGTAGAGGGAAGTTCTACACTAAATACCAGTGCACTTACAGGAGAAAGTATTCCTCGTGAAGTCACTGTTGGTGATGATGTTATTAGTGGCTGTGTGAATATCAATGGCTTGCTGAAGGTGCGTACAACCAAAGAATTTGAAGAATCTACTGTATCAAAAATTTTGGATTTGGTAGAGAACTCTAGCATGAAAAAAGCGCGTTCAGAGAATTTTATCAGTAAATTTGCTAGATATTATACCCCTGCAGTCTGCTATGGTGCATTGGCACTTTCTGTTTTGCCACCACTTTTGAGTATGGTAATGGGACAGGAAGCAAACTGGAGCATGTGGATTAACAGAGCATTAACTTTCTTGGTAATTAGTTGTCCTTGTGCATTGGTAATCTCAATACCACTTAGCTTTTTTGGTGGTATTGGAGGAGCGGCTTCTTCTGGTATCTTGGTGAAAGGCTCTAATTATTTAGAGGCACTTTCCCAGACTAAATATGTAGTGATGGATAAGACTGGTACATTGACCAAGGGTGTATTTGCGGTTAGTAATGTAAATCCTACAGAAGGCTTTACCAAGGACACTTTGGTGGAGTATGCGGCTTATGCGGAGAGCTATTCTAACCATCCTATCAGCAAGAGCTTGCGAGATGCTTTTGGCAAAGCTTTGGACGCCAGCAGAGTAACAACCACAGAGGAAATCAGTGGACACGGTGTAAAAGCATGTGTGGATGGTAAAGAAATTCTTGTAGGTAATGATAAAATTCTTGAAAATATACAACATCCACATTCACAAGAGATGGAAATGGGTACAGTAGTTCATGTGGCTATAGATGGTGTTTATGCAGGATATATCATTATTCAAGATATGCTGAAAGAGGAGTCCAAGGAAGCGATTGCCAGATTGAAGGCAGTAGGTGTGAAGCAGACAGTTATGCTTACTGGTGACCGCAAAGCGGTGGCAGAGCATGTTGCTAGGGAATTAAGCATGGATGATGTGCGAAGTGAATTACTTCCAGTGGATAAAGTAGAACAGGTAGAAAGTATACTTAATCAGAAGGGCAAGAATGAAAAGGTTGTGTTCGTAGGTGACGGAATCAATGATGCACCTGTACTTTCCAGAGCGGACATTGGTATCGCAATGGGGGCCCTTGGTTCTGATGCGGCTATTGAGGCGGCGGATATTGTACTTATGGATGATGACCCAAGAAAGATCGCATTGGCCATCCGAATTTCACGCAAATGTGTTCGTATTGTATATGAGAACATTGTGTTTGCATTGGGAGTGAAGTTTGCATTTTTGACATTTGGTGCAGTTGGACTTGTCGGTATGGGCGGAGCTATTTTTGCTGACGTAGGTGTTATGGTTCTTGCAGTTATGAATGCCATTCGTTGTTTAAAGGTAAAAGCGTAGGATGGTAGTAGGAAGTGTGTGGGGATTATGTGTTAATTGTTCCATGGGCAAAACATAAATGGCATAAATGATAGTTACATGAATATATTCATTATGAATACATGTAACGAGGTTTCTATGGATTGTAGACAACGGATTTATTCTAATAGCTATTTTGATTACATTACAGATTTTCCCATTGATAGAGAGAGAGAAGATGTAGCAGATTTATGCTTTATCGAAGTGGACAACAGATTTAATATAGTGTATATAGGTCGTTCAAGGATATCTGACTTGGCGACCTATTTTTTTGATTACCAGAGCATTCCTAAGTTGTATGGATTGTTACAATTACAGGAGTCGCAGATGAACTTTAACGTAAATAATCTGATTGCAAGTGGTATTACGCAGGTACAGGGACCGCCACTTAGCCTGACGGGGCGTGGCGTAGTATTGTGTTTTATTGACACAGGAATTGATTATACCAACGAAGTATTTCGTGATGAAAATGGAAACAGCCGCATTTTAGCTATCTGGGATCAGACCATTGAAAATGGAGCGCCACCAGAAGGATTTGTGTATGGAGCAGAATACACCAGAGAGCAAATACAGGAAGCACTACAGGCAGAAGATCCTTATGAGATAGTTCCAAGCAGAGATGAAAATGGACATGGGAGCGCCATTGCAAGTGTGGCAGCAGGAAGTCGTACCGCTTCTTTTGTGGGGGCGGCACCGGATGCGGCTATTGTGGTGGTGAAAATAAAGGAGGCAAAACAGTACTTACGAGATTTTTATATTGTGCCAAGGGACGTGCCGGCTTATCAAGAAAATGACATTATGTTAGCGGTAAAATATGCAGACTCTTTTGCAGAGACTTTTCAGAGACCTGTAGTAATCTGTTTGGGATTGGGAACTAATATGGGAGACCATGCAGGTAGTTCCGTGTTATCCGAATATCTGAATGCTATTGCAACTAGACGAAGTAGAGCAGTAGTTGTGGGTGGTGGCAATGAAGGCAATGCAGGACATCATTTTCAAGGAAAGATTACTCTGACGCAGGGAAATCGTGGTAATGAAGAAGTTGGAGGAGGGATAACGGGGCGAGAGTATGCGCAGGATGTACAGATTCGTGTGGCTGATAATAATCGGGGATTTTTCCTAGAATTGTGGGGAAATGTGCCTGATATTTTTAACATATCTATACGTTCTCCTGGAGGTGAGGTAATTCCGGCTACACGTTTAAATATAGGACAGAGTATTACCTATGGATTTGTCTATGAGCGAACACGAGTAACAGTAAATACCAGTTTGGTAGAGCCTGCTTCTGGAGAGGAACTAATATTATTCCGTTTTGAGGAACCTACCGCTGGGATTTGGACGATTCGGGTAGAGACGGTGGGTGAAGTGTATAATGGGGAGTTCCATATGTGGTTACCTATGCGAGAATTTCTGAATTCGGAGGTCTTTTTCTTAGAACCAAGTCCTTATATGACTTTAACAGGGCCGGCGTATACGGACAGTGTAATCAGCGTTACTGCCTATAATGCAGAGAATAATAGTTTTTATACTGAGTCTGGGAGAGGATTTAGCAGAACGGGAGCGATACGTCCAGATTTTGCAGCCCCAGGAGTGAATGTATCAACCTTTCGTGGAAATCGAACGGGAAGCAGTATGGCTACTGCAATTTGTGCAGGGGCGGTAGCGCAGTTTATGCAGTGGGCAGTAGTGGATAAAAATAATACTTTTGTGGAAAGCAGGGAGATACGCAATTATCTCATTCGTGGGGCAGAAAGAGATGCAGATTTATTCTATCCCAATCGGGAATGGGGATATGGGAGACTGAATTTGTATGAAACCTTTGAACGATTACGACAGGTGTAAAGCAATATGAAAATAAAAGAAAGCATTGCTGTGGAAGGTTAAGAGTAGTATGCTATTAAAAATGGACAAATGAGGCGATTGTATGCAAAAAAGACAGAAAGATAAAGAAAAATATACTTGGGTTAAATCATTGGTAGTCATTTTATGCGTGAGCATGTTAAGTGGTTGCAGTAGGATGGAAGATGCAGGGGAAGCTGTGGAAGGTGCATGCCCTCAGGAAAGTACGGCGGAGATTGTAACTGTGGAGGAAGAGGGAAGTGCAACAGGAATTGCAACTGCAACGGAAGACGCAACGGAACTCGCAACAACAGAGTCGATACCAGTAACAGAATATGCATCAGAAATGGAAAGTCTACCTTCCACGGAAGCACTTACCTCTGCTAATCCCTATGATTTTACAATCTGCTTTGCTGGAGATATTAATTTGGATGAGAATTGGTGTACGACCCAGTTTTTAAATCAACAGGAAAATGGTATTTATGATTGCATTTCCAAAGAGTTGTTAGACCATATGAACGAAGCGGACATTATGTGCTTGAACAATGAGTTTACTTACAGTACAGGCGGTTCGCCATTGGAAGGGAAGCTTTATACTTTTCGAGCAAACCCAGAGAGGGTGGAAGTACTGAAGCAGATGGGTGTGGATGTAGTAAAGCTAGCCAATAACCATGTGTATGATTACGGAAAGCAAGCAATGTTGGATACCTTTGAAACCCTTGAAAATGCAGGAATTGAGTATATCGGTGCTGGGCGAAATCTAGAAGAAGCCATGAAACCTGTGTATGTGGAATTGGATGGAAAAACAGTAGCATTTGTGGCAGCATCAAGAGCAGAGAAATATAAGATGACTCCGCAGGCAACAGATGAAAAGCCAGGAATTTTACGTTGCTATGATACACAACTTTTCATAGAGACTATCAAGGAAGCGGATGCCAATGCAGATTTTGTACTGGCATATGTGCATTGGGGGACGGAATATAGCTACGACTTAGAGGAAGTACAGCTTACCACAGGCAAGGAATACTTGGATGCAGGAGCAGAGGTGATTATTGGTGCCCATAGCCATTGCTTGCAGGGAATGGAATATTACGATGGCAAACCAATCATTTATAGTTTGGGTAACTATTGGTTTAATGAGAAGACTTTAGATACCATGTTGCTTGACTTGCATTTTTATGGTGATGATGAAGAGCAATATTTAGACGTGGAAGTCATTCCAGCAGTCCAATCAGGATACCGAACACAGATTGCTCGTGAAGAGTCCGAAAAAGAACGTATCTATCAGTTTTTAGAGGATATTTCGGTAAATGTAGAGATTGATAGTGCGGGAAAAGTGATTTTAAATGAAGAATAATGAAATGAATTTGCGTGAACCCACATATACTGTTTTAAGAAAGAAAATGTGTGGTTATTATGGAACGAAGAACACGTGATTATGAATTAGAAAAAAAGACGGAGCAGTGGAAAAGTTTTATTTTCCTGACCGTCTTTTTCTGTGCTATGTTTGCTCTGGGGAAAACCATTGCGGAAGTTAGTAATGAGTCGATACCAACCAGTGGAATTGTGCAGAATCAAGCAGAAAATTGGGGGCTAGGTGGCTTTGGTGATGCGGGGAGCGAGACTAGACCAAGTGGCAATGCAACCGCAGAAAGTTTGGCAGAATATGATGCCTATTACATAGGAGATGCAAAAGAGAAGGTTATTTATTTGACTTTTGACTGTGGCTATGAAAATGGCAATACAGATGGAATTTTAACTGCCTTAAAAAAACATAATGTGTCAGCTACTTTTTTTGTGGTGGGACATTTCCTAGAATCTGCACCTGATATGGTAAAACGTATGGTGGAGGAAGGGCATACAGTAGGAAATCATACTTATCACCATCCTGACATGAGCAAGATTTCAGATGAAGCTTTGTTTCGTCAGGAGATGGAGGATGCTTCTAATCTGTACAAGGAGATTACAGGGCAGGATATGGCAATGTATTATCGTCCCCCACAGGGCAAGTACAGTACTTCTAATCTGCAAATGGCACAAAAGTTAGGATATTCTACTTTCTTCTGGAGCTTGGCGTATGTAGACTGGAATGTGGATGACCAGCCAAGCCAAGAAGAGGCTATGGAGAAGATGACATCCCGTATTCACCCAGGTGCGGTAGTCTTGCTTCACAATACCTCATCCACCAATGCAGCAGTATTGGATGATTTACTAACCAAATGGGAAAGCATGGGATATAGCTTTGGAACCTTGGAGGATTTGTGTCAGAAAACAGCAGGAAGTGAGTCTCCTACAACACAATCGGTGGAAAACTAGGAAAAAAAACGAAAAATTGGTGGAAAATCCCGTGTAATTTCGGAAGGTTTTGCATGATAAAACTCTTGTCAATGTGTATACTTTTTTTTATAATTTTTATTATCGAAAAAAAGAGTGATATACTTACGGAGGTTAAGTAATGGATCAGGAAAAGGTAATCGTCATAGATTTTGGCGGTCAGTATAACCAGTTGGTTGCAAGACGTGTTAGAGAATGCAACGTATATTGTGAGATCTACTCTTACAAGACTGATATTGAACAGATTAAAGCAATGAATCCTAAGGGAATCATTTTAACAGGTGGACCTAATAGCTGTTATGAGCCAGATTCACCAAACTATACAAAAGAATTATTTGAATTAGGTATTCCGGTACTTGGTCTTTGTTATGGAGCACAGTTAATGATGCATGTTCTCGGTGGTAAAGTTGAGAAAGCACCAGTGCGTGAGTATGGTAAGACTGAGGTTATGGTGGACACTACTTCTGCATTGTTTGGTGATGTAGCTCCTACTACTATCTGTTGGATGAGCCATTTTGATTATATTTCACAGATTGCCCCTGATTTCCAGATTTCTGCACACACAGCAGATTGTCCTGTGGCAGCAGCAGAGAACCGTGAGAAAAAATTATATGCAATCCAGTTTCATCCAGAAGTGCTTCATACTCAGGAAGGCTCTAAGATGTTGTACAACTTTGTACGCGGTGTCTGTGGATGTGCTGGAACTTGGAGAATGGATTCTTTTGTAGAGAATTCCATTCGAGAGATTCGTGAAAAAGTAGGCAACGGTAAAGTACTTTGCGCTTTATCCGGTGGTGTAGATTCCTCTGTGGCAGCAGTAATGCTTTCTAAGGCAATCGGCAACCAGCTTACCTGCGTATTCGTAGACCATGGCCTGCTTCGTAAGAACGAAGGCGACGAAGTAGAAGAAATCTTTGGACCTAAGGGCAACTATGAGTTGAACTTCATCCGCGTAAATGCACAGGAACGTTTCTACTCTAAGCTTGCAGGCGTTGATGAACCAGAGAAAAAGAGAAAAATTATCGGTGAAGAATTCATCCGTGTATTTGAAGAAGAAGCTAAGAAAATCGGTGCAGTGGACTTCCTTGTACAGGGAACCATCTACCCAGACGTGGTAGAGAGTGGCTTGGGCGGTGAGTCCGCAGTCATCAAGTCTCACCACAATGTTGGAGGACTTCCAGATTGTGTAGATTTCAAGGAAATCATCGAGCCACTTCGTAACCTCTTCAAGGATGAAGTGCGTAAAGCTGGCTTAGAGCTTGGCATCCCTGAGAAGCTAGTATTCAGACAGCCATTCCCAGGCCCAGGCTTAGGCGTTCGCATCGTAGGCGAGGTAACCGCAGAGAAGGTGAAAATCGTTCAGGATGCAGATGCAATCTACCGCGAAGAAATCGCTAAGATTGGCATGGATCGCACCATTGGACAGTACTTTGCAGCCCTTACCAATATGCGTTCCGTAGGTGTAATGGGTGACGAAAGAACCTACGACTATGCCGTAGCATTAAGAGCGGTAAATACCATCGACTTTATGACCGCTGAAGCAGCCGAGATTCCATTCGAAACCCTTCAGACTGTTATGAGCCGAATTATTAATGAGGTGAGAGGAGTTAACCGCGTCTTCTACGACCTCACATCCAAGCCACCTGGAACCATTGAGATGGAATAGGCGCGTTAGCAACGAGCAGCGTATCATGCATAAAATTATGCCCGAGAGACAAATTCATTTGTCACCTCGGGCTTATTTTTATGCATGAAGGAACGCGGCGACTGCCGCGTTCCGCCTGAGATTACGAAGTAATCGAAGGCATACGCGCAGTGTAAGCTCAGGTCTACGGACACGAAAATTTACGGTCTCTAGTGCCATAATCATCTAGAAGTAGTCAAATCTGCAAATCTATCTGTGAAAATTTCCTCTTTCACAGAGGACTTTTCATCTAGAATATAAAAAATACAAGGACATATCTGACAAAAATTGCTCTTAAACCCTGAAAACATCAAATTTTACCCTTAAAAATGCTGATTTTATCATCTATAAATAGCGCAATATGCAATTCTATCTGTTGAGTCGCCTATATTAAGACCAATTTAAGCATATAGAAACAAGCAAAATGTGAAATCTACCTGTTAAATCCCAAATGACTCATTGCTCACACAAATTCCAACTCAGCAAATCACGCATAATTTTCATGTTTTACTGCTTTTGCAATGATGTTATGATATACTACTAGAGTTGATGACTAGGACTTGTTAAGCAAGCATCAATCAATTATATCTATCATAGAAAGGTTGACCCCAATGATTACAAATATACTAATAAAAATCTTAGAATGTCTACCTATCAAGATATCAAAACATATGACAGGTACAGTCATCAATGGAATTCTAAAAAAATATGCCAAAATCAATGTGGAAGGCTATGAGAATTTAGAAGGTGTAACAAGACCAATCATTTTCATATGTAATCATTTGAGCAATGCAGATGGTTTGGTTCTAAATAAGGTATTAGCAAAGGAAGATGTAACATTTGTATCAGGAGTAAAACTATCCGATAATAGTTTTACCAGACTGGGAGTTATTGCGGTGAAAACGACACCTATCGTACCGAATTCCCCAGATAAAGAAGGGATTAAAAAAGTAGTTAATCTACTTAAGGAAGGGAACAATATTCTAATATTCCCAGAAGGAACAAGAAGTAGAACGGGAAGCATGATTCAGGGAAAAAGTGGAATTCTTTTGCTACAACGCTTGTCAAAAGCAACAGTTGTACCAATTGGCTTAACTGGAACAGAAAAGCTATTGCCAATTAACGATGCGGATATGGGAAAAGAAAGATTTCAGCATGCAGATGTGAATGTGAAAATTGGTAATCCAATACAAATTCCAGATAAAGAAATGGATGAATCAAAGAAAGAATATGATGAAAGAGTGCTTAATACTTTTATGTTAAATATTGCAGCGTTATTGCCTAAAGAATATAGAGGAGTTTATGAGGAATAAACAACATGAAAATATTATTGTTATGTTTACATGCATTTGAAACTATGGAGATGAGTCCTTTTATTGATATATTTGGTTGGGCAAGAGATGACTTTGGTTGTGATATTGAGGTAGTAACCTGCGGATATCAAAGAAAAGTTGAGAGTACTTTCGGGGTTAAGATAGAAGTTGATGCAGTATTAGCAGATATCAATACCAAAGAGTATGATGCATTGGCAATTCCAGGGGGCTTCCAAGAATATGGATTTTATAACGAAGCGTATCAGGAGCAAACAATGCAATTGATACAAGCATTTCATAGAGAACACAAGCCAATTGCGTCTGTGTGTGTGGCAGCTTTTCCGTTGGCTAAAAGTGGAATTTTAGAAGGTAAAAAAGTAACTACATATCATTTAGATGGTGGCAAGCGCCGTAATGAACTAACAAAAGTAGGAGCGATGCTTGGAAATGAATGGATGGAAGTAGATGATAATATCATTACATCGTCTTGTCCTAGAACGGCACCTGAGGTGGCGTTCGAATTATTAAAAATGCTGACATCAGAAGAAAAAATGTTACAAGTAAGAAAAGCTATGGGATATGAAGGAAATACTCTATAATAAAAAATAGTATAGAATAAAAAGTTGACAAAACAAATAGTTGACAAATGCAACTATTTGTTTTATTTTTATATAAATCTTTTTAGGAGGTACGAGATATGAACAGAGTACAGCAATTTCGAGAATATACACGCCAATTAGAATGTCAACTAGCCAATATCAATAAAACAGATTGCTGTTGTTGCAACGTTACAACAGCGCAATGCTTTGCAGTTGTTGAGATTGGGCGCCACCCCGGAATCTCAGTTAAGGAACTTGCTAGTATTCTTCATACGGACAAAAGTAGTATCAGCCGTACTGTTGAAGAACTGGTTCGTAAAGAGTATGTTGAACGAATGGCTTCCAAGGAAGATAGACGCTGGGTTGCCCTTAATCTTTTGCCCAAAGGTCAAGCTCATTTTGAAAAAATAGAGCAGGATATGAATTTAAAATTTAAAGAAATACTGGATGAAATTCCTGTTGAAAAACAAGAACTAGTTATTGAAGCTTTACAATTATACGTTAATGCATGCTTAAAAGTGGAGGACAGAAAAAATGATTAGAGAAATGAATGCAGACGATTGGAATAGAGTAGCCGAGATTTATACTCAGGGATTAGAAAAAGGAATGTCAACCTTCAATACAGAATGCCCGACTTATGAAGAATGGGACAAAGGACATGTGAAGGAACATAGATATGTGTATGAATTAGATGAAAAAGTTGTGGGTTGGATTGCCATAAGCCCTACATCCAGTAGATGCGCTTATAAAGGCTGTGTTGAATTGAGTGTATACATTGATGAAGTGTATCAAGGAAAAGGAATCGGAACAGCTCTTATGAAAAAAATCTGTGAAGAAAGCGAAAAGGCAGGATTTTGGACTATATATTCAGCTATTTTTTCCAAAAACAAGGCAAGTATTGCATTACATAAGAAGTGTGGCTTTAGAGAAATTGGCTACCGTGAAAAAATAGCAAAAGATAGATTTGGAGAATGGCAGAACACCACATTGATGGAGAGAAGAAGTTCAATCATATAAAAGAAAAGAGGAAAATGAGTATGAATTATGTAGATAAAGCAGAAAGCTATTTTAATAATAATTTTAACTGTTGCCAAGCTGTTTTTACCACTTTTGCGACGGAATTAGGTGTGGACGAAGAACTAGCGTTAAAAATAGCTACACAGTTTGGTGGAGGTGCGCGTAAAGGAGAAATGTGTGGAGCTGTATCAGGTGCTTTGATGGTGCTAGGATTAAAATATGGTCATTATCATGCACAAGATAATGAGGAAAAGACTAGAGCGTATCGTATTGCAGAAGACTTTATGGAACGATTCAGGGCAGAACAAGGAACCGTTGTATGTAGAGAACTCCTTGGATATGATGTATCAAAAGAATCGGATAAGCTAAAAATAAAAGAACTTGATTTGTTTAAAACTGTTTGTCCGGAAATGATACGTTGTGCAACGGCAATTGTAGAGCAAATGTTAAACGAATATTAATCTATGAAAAAAAGACTTGAAGAACAAATAGATAGTTCTTCAAGTCTTTTTTTCATTGCCATTCCCCACCCAATATGCTATCCTAATCCAAAGCATATTTTCTAATACCTATCAACTGTGGAATTTCCCATTCCACAATCAATTAACAAATCTTTAAGGTAAGACATTCCTTACCAATACATTTCAGAAAATTCATGCTTTATCCCATATGAATAGCAGGAGTTTTCTATATGGTGAACTCCTGACAACTAAATAAGGAGGTCACATGAAAGAAACCACAAAAGACAATCAAGTGCTACAATGGCACCCTGCTTTTTATGCAAGCTTACAGATTGAATTTGCAGAAGAAGCCGACAAACTAATCTTTGAAAACGAACATCAACTGGGCACGAAGCCTAAAGAAATTGATGTGCTGATTATCAAAAAGAATTCCAAGGATAGAATCCAGAAAAACATCGGACGAATATTTCGTACACACAACATTATAGAATACAAAAGCCCCAATGATTACTTGAGTGTAGATGATTTTTATAAAGTATACGGCTATGCATGCTTTTACAAAGCAGATACTCCAAGAGAAGGAACGATTCCGCCAGAAGAGATAACTATATCCTTTGTAAGCAGAAATTACCCCGATAAAATGATGAAGCATTTGCAGGAAGTGCGACATATGGATATAATGGAAGGTGAACAGGGAATCTATTACATTGACAATGATATTTTTCAGATACAGTTGATTGTTACATCAGAACTACCAGAAGAATTGAATCTGTGGTTGCGAAACTTAACTAACGATTTAGCAGATTCCAAGACTATAGAAAGATTACTTCATGAATATAAATATCATACTCATGAAAGTAATTATAAATCGGCGATGAATATTATAATAAATGCCAATATGCAAGTGTTTAAGGAGGTTGGAAAAATGTGTGATGCGTTGATGGAACTCATGAAGGACGAATTGGAAGCAAAAAAAGCGCAAGGAATAGAACAAGGAATAGAACAAAGAATAGAACAAAGTGTGTCAGCTCTTATTGAAGCATATCAAGAATTACAACTTTCCGAAAATGAAATGCTGATGAAATTAACCCAAAAACTGAAAATTACCGAAGCAACTGCCAAAGAATACCTCGCAAAATACCTATAATATAGCTCGGTACCAAAGAGAGAAAGGAATTGTAATATGCATAAAAATGATAACCTATACTGTTTTAGCCCCACAGGTGGGACGTTGAAAGTAGCAGAAGCTTTACATAACCAATTAAAAAATAAAACGGATATAACGGTAGTAGCAGCCCCAGTATACGGAGGAAGAATTCCAGCTTTGGTGGTGGAAGAACTTAGTAAACTAGAAGGCAAAGGTCGCAAAGCCGTAGCGCTGGTGGTATATGGCGTTAGAGCTTATGACGATGCGTTACTGGAATTAACCGATACATTAAAAGCGCAAGGGTTCCAAGTGATTGCGGCAGGTGCTTTTGTGGCACGTCACTCCATTGTGCCAGAAGTTGGTATGGGAAGACCAAACGAACAAGACATAGCAGACATCGAAACATTTGCCCAGAAAATATTAGATAAGCTGGAACAGGTCAAAGATGCAGAGATGGACACATTGCAGATTCCAGGGAATTACCCATATAGGGATAGAAGTAAGGTAGCGGCTACGCCGATTACTCCATCCGAATGTGTTCAATGCGGAAGCTGTATCAATGTATGTCCAACTGGTGCTATTAAGATGGAAAATGGAACGGTGGCAACAGATCTTGAGAAATGTATCCTCTGTATGGCATGTGTATGGGCGTGTCCACAGAAAATGCGTGCGCTACCACCACAGATGCAGGAGGGAATGGAACAGAAACTGGGACCACTGAAAGAAGTTCAAAGAGAAAATGAGTATTTTGTATAAGTAGCAGGTTAATTAGCAATAGGGTATAGGGAAAAGATGCCTAAGAAGGGGGCCATTATGATGATTAGTGATGAATTAAGAGAAGTAATGGAACAATATGGTTATGCAGAGAGAGTACTATCTGCGGAGTCTTATGGAAATGGTCATATCAACGATACTGTGTTGATTATATTGCAAAATCCAAGCGAACGAGTGATTTTGCAACGAATTAATACTAAGATATTTACACAACCACAACAGCTAATTGAGAACATTACTTGTGTGACAGAATGGATTGCCAAACAGATTCAGGCAAATGGTGGCGATGTAAGGAGAGAAGTCCTACACCTAATTCCGACGCTTGCAGGTGAACGTTATTACGCAACTCGGAATGGTAACTATTACAGAGCCTATCGTTTTATTGAGGATGGTGTGTGTCTCGAACAGCCACGTAATAAAGAGGACTTATATGAAAGTGGCATAGCCTTCGGTAAATTTCAGGGGGCGTTGGCAGATTTTCCTTCTGAAAAATTACATGAGACCATTCCGAATTTTCATAATACACGAAAACGTTTTGAGGCCTTTGAAAAGTCTGTACAGTGTGCAAAACAAACAGAGCGGGGAAGGGATGCGGAAGCAGAAATTCAGTATGCATATTCCAAAGAACCTATGATTACAGAATGTGATAAATTAAAAAAGAGTCAGGGGATTCCAGTACGTGTAACTCATAATGATACCAAGCTTAATAACGTTATGCTAGACGCTAAGACAGAGAAAGCATTGTGCGTGTTGGATTTGGATACAGTTATGCCAGGTTTCGCCATGGACGATTTTGGAGACTCCATCCGTTTTGGTGCGAATACGGCATGCGAAGATGAGGCTGACTTAAGTAAAGTGAGCTTTGATCTTGATTTGTTCCGTGCATATGCAGAAGGATTCTTAAAGGGTACAGGTGGTAGGTTGACAGAGGCGGAAGTGAGATTATTGCCCCTAGGTGCTAAGATGATGACCTACGAGTGTGGTATACGATTTTTAGCGGATTATTTAGATGGGGATGTTTATTTTAAAGTGAAATATCCAACCCATAATCTTGTCAGAGCTAGGAACCAATTTGCATTATTGAGGGATATGGATAACAAAACAGAAGAAATGAATCAAATTATTGAGGAGTGTCTTGAATACTATTATGAAAAATGAAGATAAAATAGTACAGTTTCGTTTCTATGAGATTCCACATAATCAGCCGGTTTTTGCGTTGTTGGGGGAACGATGGATACAGAACTATAAGTCTGAAAAGGGGTACATGCATTTTCACAATTATATGGAAATTGGTTACTGCTATAATGGGGAAGGAACCTTGTTTCTAGAGGATGAGCGTATTCGCTTTGAAGATAATATGTTTTCTATTATACCAGCCAATTATCCGCATATGACAGATAGTGATGGCGAAACCATTAGCCGCTGGGAGTACTTAGTGGTAGATGTGGATAGTATTGTGCGCGATATGGTCATGGATGATGAAATATTAGCGAAAGAATTGATTGAGCGAATTAATAAACGTGCGATTTTTGTGAAAGCAAAAGAATATCCAGAGATAACAAAGTTGATTTTGGATATATGTGATGAGATGCGTTATAAAAAGGAATTCTACATAGAAACAGTGCGTGGTTTATTACGTGCTTTGATGGTCAATATTGCACGAATAAATAAGGATACAACAGACAAGTCCATAAGCCAACCAGTTTCGGTTACTCAGGTTGGAACGGTGTTGGATTATATTAGCCAAAATTATGATAAAAAGCTTAGTATTGCAGATTTGGCAAAGGCAGGACATTTGAGTGAGACGCATTTTCGCCGTATATTTGAGAAATGCATGAATATGACGCCTGTGGACTATTTGAATCTAGTGCGAGTACAGATGGCATGTGAATATATGCGAAATAATGATGTATCTATGGAAAGTGTGGCAGAAAAATGTGGTTTTCAGTCAGTGTCTACTTTTAACCGAAATTTTAGAAGAGTTTTGGGCGAATCTCCTTATCAGTGGAAGCTTAAAACGGAGCAAAATGAGCGGTAAATGCGCAACAACAAGTGCGCAATTTGGCTGCTGTAGTAAAAATGCATATATTTTATGATAAGTTTTTGACAAAACTGATAAAAAGCGTAAATTCATGGTCGAATTTGCGCTTTTTATGGTTTTATATAATCACAAAATGATGAGATGATGAGGTATAATATATAAAAGTTCAACAGAAAAAGATATATTGTCACACAAATGCGACAAAAGTACTATTGCTGACAATTATATTTGTTGAACAAATGAATACTTTTTATAGGGAGGACAAACCAATGGTAAGAAAAATTTTAGCAGTTTTACTTGCATCTGTTATGACATTTACCGTAATCGGATGTGGCGGTTCTTCAGATGCACCTGCAGGAGATGCTAATGCAAACGCACCTGCAGCAGATACTAAAGTAGAGGCACCTGCAGGAGACGCTAATGCAGCAGGTGGAGACAACACACTGACAGTTTGGTGTTGGGACCCAGCATTCAACATTTATTCAATGGAGCAGGCTGGAGAAGTTTACAAAAAAGACCATCCAGATTTCACTTTGAACGTTGTTGAAACACCTTGGGAAGATGTTCAGACTAAGTTAACAACAGCTGCAACATCTGGTGATTTAAGCACATTACCTGACATCATCTTAATGCAGGATAACGCTTTCCAGAAAAACGTAATTTCATATCCTGATGCATTTGCAGATTTAACAGCTTCAGGAATTGATTATTCTAAGTTTGCACCTGCAAAGACCGCTTACTCTGTAGTAGACGGAAAGAACTATGGTGTTCCTTTTGATAACGGTGCAGTAGTAGCTTGCTACAGAACCGATATCTTAGCAGAAGCTGGATATAAAGTTGAAGATTTAACAGACATCACATGGTCTCGTTATATTGAAATTGGTAAAGACGTTCTTGCTAAGACGGGCAAACCTTTACTTTCATGTGTAGCTGGTGAGTCTGACGTTATCATGATGATGCTTCAGTCAGCTGGATCTTCTTTATTTGATGCTGAAGGCAACCCAAGTATGGTTGACAACGAAGTATTAAAAGAGGTTATGGCTACATATGCTGAATTAGTAAAATCAGGCGTTATGGTTGAAGTAAATGACTGGGATCAGTACATTGGTACAATGACCAACAGTACTGTAGCAGGTACCATCAATGGATGCTGGATTATGGCTTCTATTCAGACCGCAGCAGATCAGTCAGGTAACTGGGCACTTACCAATATGCCTAAACTTGACAGTGCAGCAAATGCAACCAACTACTCTAACAACGGTGGTTCAAGCTGGGCTGTAATGTCTAACTGCCAGAACAAAGAACTTGCATATGACTTCTTAGCAAGCACCTTCGCAGGAAGCGTTGAGCTTTATGAGACAATCATCTCTTGTGGTGCTCTTGCAACCTACTTACCAGCTGGTGATTCAGCAGTATATGGTGAGCCAGTAGAATTCTACGCAGGTGATGCAGTATATGCTAAGATTACCGAGTTCGCAGGTAAGACTCCTAGCAACAATACTGGTGTATACTACTACGAAGCACGTGATGCTATCGCAGTTGCAATTACCAACGTTGTAGCAGGTGGCGATGTTGACGCAGAGATTAAGGTAGCAGAAGATACTGTAAACTTTGCAATGGGTAGATAAGATTAGAAATCTATATAATGTAAAATGTTCTGTGGGGAACTTTTCAAAGTTCCCCACAGTCATATGTAGCATTTTTGCTACAAAAAGGAGGGATTACGGTGGCTAAGTCTGGTAAAAAAATTACATTAAAAACCAAGCAAAACATAACCGGATGGATTTTTTTGACACCTGCAACGCTATTGATTGCGTTCATGAGCTTTTATCCGATGATACAGGCATTGATATTGTCTTTTAAGACCGGTGTCGGTGCAGATTTAAAATGGGCGGGAACTTACAATTATGTTCGTATGTTCCAAGACCCTACATTTATGCAGGCATTGAAAAATAACTTTTTATATTTGATTATTCAGGTGCCTATTATGTTGATCCTTGCATTGATTTTGGCATCTATTTTGAATGATAAGCATTTACGCTGCAAAGGATTGTTCCGTACAATGATTTTCCTTCCTTGTGCAACATCCTTGGTATCGTATGCAATTATTTTCCGCTCCTTATTTGCGGTTGATGGATTTGTAAATACTATTCTCATTAAATTGGGAATTTTAAATACAGGATATAACTTTTTGGGTAATCCAGGAAGTGCAAGAGCAATTATCATTATTGCGTTGATATGGCGTTGGACGGGATATAATATGGTATTCTACCTTGCTGGATTACAGAATATTGAATATTCCGTATACGAAGCTGCTAAAATTGATGGTGCTTCTCCAATTCAGCAGTTCTTTAAGATTACAGTACCATTGTTGAAACCAACCATTCTTTTGACAGCAATTATGTCAACAAATGGTACCTTGCAGTTGTTTGATGAATCTGTAAACTTAACCAATGGTGGTCCTGCGAATGCGACCATTACCATGTCACATTACATATACAATATGTCCTTTAAATATGTACCGAACTTCGGATATGCGGCTGCAATGTCTTACTTGATATTGATATTGGTGGCTATCTTGGCATTTGTCCAGTTGAAAGTAGGTGATAAGCGTGATTAAGTTTAAGAGATTTTTACAATATTTCTTTTTAAGTATTGTTTCATTATTGTCTATATTCCCGCTTGTGTACATGGTTGTTGCAGCAACAAACCCTAGTGTGGACGTTATTAGAGGCAAGATGATTCCTGGTACCTATTTGTTTGAGAACTTTAAGAATCTTATGGCAGCACAGAATGTAGGTGGAGCGATGGTGAATTCCTTCAAGTATTCTGTTTTGCTTACATTGGTATCATTAGTAATCTGTTCTCTTGCAGGATATGGTTTTGAAATTTACCACGATAAGGCGAAGGATACTGTTATGTCTGTTATCTTGTTGGCAATGATGGTGCCGTTTGCTGCGGTATTAATTCCTTTGTTCCAGATGTTTTCAAAAGCAGGATTACTGAATAGCACGTTGGGATTTATTTTACCAACAATAGCAACTCCATTCTTAATTATGATGTTTAGACAGAATGCAAGAGCATTCCCACATGATATTATCGAAGCAGCACGAATCGATGGCTTGAGTGAAGTAGGCATCTTCTTCAGAATGTTTATTCCAACCATGAGATCAACCTATGCGGCAGCAATGACAATTACTTTTATGAATGCATGGAATAATTATTTGTGGCCAAAGGTAATTATGCTTGATGAGACCAGTTTGACCATGCCTATGTTGGTTGCCAACTTAACAGAAGGATATGTTACTGATTATGGTATGTTAATGCTTGCAGTTCTTCTATGTAGTTTACCAACAATTGTTGTGTTCTTCGTATTACAGAAGAGCTTCGCAGAAGGTATTACTGGTGCAGTAAAATAATAATGACTTGACGATTTTTGCTTAGGCGAGAATTGAATATAAGGACGTCCAGGCATAGGGCGTCCTTTTTTACAATAAATCAGGTTTATATTAGGAAGGGGTTAGGAATCATATGGCAGATTTTAATTATGAAATAGTAAAAGACCCAACAATATTCAAAGAAAATGTCCTACCTGTATATTCAGAGCATAGATACTATTCCTCTTTGAAGGATGCATTGGAGGAAAAGGATGAATTCAGAGAAATCCTTAATGGTTTATGGAAATTTTCATATGCTAGAAACATAAATGCAGCCGTAAAAGGTTTTGAAAAGGAAGATTATAACTGTAAATGTTGGGAAGATATTTATGTTCCAGCACATATTCAGATGGAAGGTTATGATAAGCCACAGTACGTTAATATACAGTATCCTTGGGATGGTAGAGAAAAAATTGCGCCAGGACAGATTCCAGAAGAATTTAATCCAGTGGCAAGTTATGTGAAGTATTTTGAACTTCCAGAGTTCATGAAGGAAGGTCCAGTGTATATTTCATTTCAGGGCGCAGAGAGTGGTATGGCACTTTGGTGTAATGGAGAATATGTAGGTTATAGTGAAGATTCCTTTGATCCAAGTGATTTTGATTTGACGCCATATATTCGTCGAGAAGGCGAGAATAAACTGGCGGTACAAGTGTTTAAATGGACTTCTGGTAGCTGGTTGGAGGATCAGGATTTCTTCCGTTTTTCGGGATTATACCGAGATGTATATCTCTATACAGTACCTAAGATTCATATTAAAGATTTTAGAATAAAGACAAAACTTACCTTTAACTATAAAGACGCATTGCTGATGATAGATTCTTTGGCAACAGCGTCTGGTCGTGTGCGTTATACTTTGTTGGATGGGGAGAGTACGGTATTCTCGGAGGAGTGTGAATTATCTCAAGAAAACAGTTTTGCCAAAGAAGTAAAAAATGTGTGTTTATGGAGTGCAGAGGACCCTTATTTGTATACATTGCAAATGGAAGTAATGGATACAGATGGCGCAGTAATAGAAGTAATATTACAGGATGTGGGATTCCGCCAGTTTGAAATGATAGATGGAATCATGTGTATCAACGGTAAACGAATTGTATTTAAGGGTGTTAACCGTCATGAATTCAGTGGTGTTACTGGACGTGTAGTATCTCAGGAAGAGTTGCTAAAAGATATTATTGTGATGAAGCAGAATAATATCAATGCAATCCGAACCAGTCATTATCCAAATGGACCAGAGATTTATAGTCTTTGTGACCGTTATGGTCTGTACTTGATTGCAGAGAGTAATGTGGAATCTCATGGAACATGGGAACCAATTCATAGACAGGAGACCACCTTAGAGCAGATTGTTCCTGGTGATAATCCTTTGTGGAAGGAACTGCTGCTAGACAGAGGCTATTCCCTTTATCAGAGGGAAAAGAATCATCCATCTATTTTGATATGGTCGGTTGGCAATGAATCCTTTGGCGGACTTGATTTTGTTGCCATGACAGATATGTTCCATGAACTAGATGATACCCGCTTAGTGCATTACGAGAATGTGAATAGTGATAGACGTTATGAACAGATTAGCGATATGGAAAGCCAGATGTATGCTACTGTGGAGCATATCAAGGAATTCCTTGCTGAACATAAAGAAAAGCCTTTTGTATGCTGTGAGTATACACATGCAATGGGTAATTCTTGTGGTGCAATGCACAAATATACTGACCTTACCGATACAGAACCTAGATATCAGGGCGGCTTTATCTGGGATTACATAGACCAGTCTTTATATCAAAAGAACCGTTATGGTGAAGAATATTTGGCTTATGGCGGTGATTTTGATGACCGTCCTACGGATTATAATTTCAGTGGAAATGGTATTGTGTATGGCGGTAGTAGAGAACCATCACCAAAGATGCAAGAAGTAAAGTTCAATTACCAAAATATTGCTATTACTTTTGAGGGCGATAAGGCGATAATTAAGAATAAGAATCTATTTATCAATACAGACCTATTTGATATGGTAATTACCTATGAAAAGGATGGTAAAGAATACCATAGGTTGAATGGCAAAGTGAGTGTGGAACCTTTATCAGAGGCGACCATAGACCTTATTCCGCTTAATCCTCAAGAGGCAGGTATCTATACCGTAACAGTATCTTTCCGATTAGCAACAGATACTTGCTGGGGAAAAGCGGGACATGAAGTGGCATTTGGTCAAAAAAAGACGGTGATAGAAGCGACTACAATACAGAAGCAGAAGCCAATTACAGTGGTAATGGGTGACTATAATATTGGTGTAAAGGGCGATGGATTTGAAGTATTGTTCTCCAAATTAAATGGGGGGCTTACTTCTTACCGCTATGCAGGTGTAGAACGTATCAAAGCGATTCCAAAGCCAAATTTCTGGAGAGCAGTAACGGATAATGATTGTGGTAATTCCATGCCATTTAGATATGCGCAGTGGAAAATTGCCAGCTTGTACTCGCATTACAAGAATCCAGATAATCAGGCAATTATCTATCCTGTGGTAGCGGAAGAAAATGGTGGTGTCCGCGTGACATATACCTATTTGCTACCTACCACACCACAGCATTCCTGTGAAGTGTCTTATTTTGTAACAGGAGACGGAAGCGTGCAGACGCGACTTTCTATGGAGCCGATAAAAGAGCTTGGCGATATGCCAGAATTCGGTATGTTGTTTAAATTGGACGCAGACTTGTGTTATTTAGAATGGCTTGGGCTTGGACCAGAAGAAACCTATGCTGACCGTAAACATGGTGCTAAATTTGGTCGATATAGTAATAAAGTTGCTGACAATCTAGCAGAGTACATGGTACCACAGGAATGTGGCAATAAGATGGAAGTATACGAAGCAAAAGTAACGGACAGAAAGGGCAGAGGACTTCTCTTTACTGGTAAAGGCATGAATTTTTCCGCCTTGCCTTACACCCCACATGAGATGGAATATGCGACACACGCATATGAATTGCCACCAGTGCATTATACGGTAGTGCGTGTTGCACTTGGGCAGATGGGTGTGGCAGGTGATGATTCATGGGGAGCCTTTACACATCCAGAATATCTGATACCAACAGACCAGACACTAGAGTTTGAGTTCACATTCAGAGGAATATAGTTATGGCAAAAGAAAAGAAAACCAAATTAAAAAAAGAAAAAGTCGTGAAAAGTAAAGTTAACAAGGGTAGTGTAAAAAAGGATAATACGGGCATCAGCTTTGGAACCATTAGAGTAAAATTACTTTCCTCTTATGCGTTGATGGTAGGCTTTATCATTGTGGTAGGATTATCTTCTTACTCAGCCGGAGCGAATGCGATTCGAGAGAATTACAATGATTCTGCGATGCAGTCGGTAGATTTATTGGGAGACTATCTGGGTTTTGGCTTTAGTACGGTAAAAGGTAGCGCGGGAGAGTATCTTGCAGATGCAACACTTGGAAATTATCTTGATAAGAGATTGAATTCCGAAAACATGGAAGAAGTTAAGTTTTATCAGGAAACGAAAGAAGCTTTGAGCAAACAGGCAACAACGGATGTTTTCATCAGCAGTATTTATTTCTTCACGGATGGTATTAGTTCCATTTCTACGAATAAATTGTCTTCCGAGACATTATATTCGGCATACATGGCAACAGAACAAGGTCAATATGTGGCTGGTGACACGCAGAAGTATTATTGGTTGGGAAACCCCTCAGCCATTGATGAGGTTTTGAATGTGAAAACCGATGAGTATGCTGTCCGTATGATTAAATATTTTTATAAACGCGATGCCTTATTGGTAATGGATATAGAAAAAGCTGCGGTTACCTCCATTTTGAATGAGGTGGATTTTGGAGAGGGTAGCAAGGTTGCATTTATTACTGAGGATGGTGTTGAAATTAACAAAGAAGGAAGTAAAGATGCCTTTTTTACCAATTTTGATTTCTATCAGACTGCTTTGGCAAGCGAGACAGAGTCGGGTGTGATAGAGAATGTTAAGGTAGACGGTATACAGAACCTTTTTGTCTATAAAAAGCTGGTAGACAGTAATTCAATGGTATGTGCATTGATTCCTAATGAAATTTTTATGGGTCAGGTGCAAGCCATTAAGTATATCGTTGCAATAGTAATCTTAGTAGCATGCTTAGTTGCTGTATTTGTAGGTGGCGGTATTTCCCTATCTATCAATAAGGCTATTAAATATTTCATCAAGAACTTAGAGAAGGTTGCTAAGGGAAATATCGGAACCAGATTCTCTGTTAAGAATAAAGATGAATTTGCGAAATTGGCGAGACATATGAATGATATGCTAGATAGTGTTGCGGGACTGCTGACCAATGCGAGAGAGGTAAGTGCAGAGGTAGCACAGTCCGTTCAAAAAGTTGCAAATTCATCAGAAAGTATCTCTGGGTCATCCAACCATATATCCAAAGCAATGGAGGAATTGGAAGGTGGTCTGACACAGCAGGCAAATGATACGGTTGAAGGTGTAGATCAGATGGAGAATCTTGCAGAGCAGATTGAATCTGTGGAGCAGGATACCAAGGAAATCAAAGAAATTGCTGACTTGACACAAGAATCTATTGGAAATAGTGTAAAACAGATGGAAGAATTACAGAGTCAGGCAGAGGAGACCACTAGCATTACTGGTCAGGTTATTAATAACATTGAAAATCTCAATAAACAGACGGAAGCAATTGGCATGATTATTGATACCATTACTGATATTGCAGAAGAGACGGCATTGCTTTCTTTAAATGCATCTATTGAAGCTGCTAGAGCTGGTGAAGCTGGTAGAGGATTTACTGTGGTAGCTGAGTCCATTAAGAAGCTGGCAGATCAATCATCAAGTGCAACGGCAGAGATTCGTGGTATTGTAGAAGCGATTAATACAGAGACTAGCGTCACTGTAGATAATGCAAATAAAGCAGGCGAAATTATTCAGAGGCAGGCAGATGTGGTTGCAGAGACAAAGACATCATTCGATGCCATGTCAAAAGAAGTAGGACGATTACTGCAAAAGGTTAATTTGATTACAGAAAGTATCGATAAGATTCAGGAAGTAAAAACTTCTTCTGTAGATAAGATGCAGAATATTTCCGCTGTTACAGAAGAGGCAGTTGCTTCTGTGACAACTGTAACTGCAAGAACTCAGGAGCAGGTAACAGTAGTAGATGAATTGCTAGACTTGTCTAAGAAACTTTACGAACAAGTACAGAGATTGGATGATTCTATGAACCAGTTCCGCATGGATGAGTAATATGATGTAAGAAATACATATAAAAGTAAAGCAATACTATAGAAAGAGAGTCCCCAAACACAGTGTTTGGGGACTCTTTGCTGTAATTCAAAATATAATAGTTATACGATATTGGCTTTTTCTTGCCATTTCCCAGAATAATATCGAATGGCACCAACCAATGTTGCGCAACACCATGTTAATGGGGATACCCACCACAAACCATGATAACCAAACCATAGGGTAAAGAGGAAGGTAAAGCTAATTCGTGTTACAACTTCGCTGAATCCCATTAGAATGGTTACTTTTATATCGCCAGAAGCACGTAGAACATTGTGGTACACTACAAGGAAACCACCTACTGCAAAGAAACAACTGAAAATACGCATGTATTCTATGCCATAGCCAATGGCTTCTGGTGTGTCGGTAAATGCACGCATAATGCTTTCTGCGCCGAACCAAATAGCAGGGCAAAGAATAGCAAAGCAAATAAGATTTAACAAGTAGGCACAGTTAACGCCTTTTTTCACACGGTCAATTTGATGTGCGCCAATGTTCTGTCCTGCAAAGGTTGCTACGGCAGTGCCGAGAGCTTCTGTCATCTGCCAACCAAGTCCCTCTATTTTCATACAAACGCCATATGCAACTACCATGGCAGTACCATAGGTATTGACCATTCCTTGTAAAGTTAAGTCGGAGATGGTGATAATGCTCATTTGGAAACCTGTGGGGATTCCGTAGACTAAGATTTGCTTGGCTATCTGCCAGTTTAGCGTTATATCTGCCCATGATATTCGTAAAAAAGGCAGGACTTTCCATGCATAAATTAAGCAAAGTGCACCAGAGATTACTTGGGCAAGGACTGTTGCAATGGCAGCACCTGCTACACCCATAGGAACCCACACAATAAAAGCAATGTCGAGAATAATATTCAAGACGCTTGCTACAATTAAAAAAATGAGTGGAATAACGGAATTGCCTAAGGAACGTAACACTGCTGAAATCCAATTATATAACATGGTTCCAAAGGAACCAATAAAGATAATTACCAAATAAAGCCAGGCATCCTGCAACAAATCGTCGGATGTTTGTAGGGCCAGTAAAAGTGGTCTGGCACCGATGGCGCCAATTACTGTAATAATTACAGTGGAGATGACTGCAACATAAATGGAGGAAACGAAAGTCTCCTTTACTTTATCCTGTTCGCCAGCACCATAATATTGAGAAATTACAACGCTGACACCAGTGGTAAGTCCCATCATAAGCGAATGCAGGAGATACATAGCCGTACCCGCAATACTTACAGCAGCCAAAGGTTCATCGCCAAGGTATTTTCCTACGATATATGCATCTGCAAAATTGTAGATTCTCTGAAACAACATACCAAAGAGCACAGGCAGCGCAAATCGAATCATCTGAGGTAAAATTGCGCCCTGTGTCATGTCTGTAACATTTTTTTTCATGACCAATCCTCCATGCTACAAATTGACGCTCGCTATGATTTGATTATATAATGTTTAAACGAGAAATAAAAGTTAATTAGGAAGATTTTATCTATGGGTCACAACGGAATTCTTAATGATAAAATCTCCTATTGTATACATAACCTCAATTATGTTATGCTAACTCCAAAATAATTTCCGAAAAAGGACTGAGATAATGGCACAACAATTAACCAACATTCGAGATACATTAAATACAAAAAAACTCCTTTTTGATGGAGCGTTCGGAACATATTATGCGCAAGTATATGACACTAAGGAATTGCCAGAACTTGCCAACACAAATTACCCAGAGCATGTACGCCAGATTCATGAGGAGTATTTAGCGGCAGGTGCACAGGTGATTCGTACCAATACCTTTGCCAGCAATACCATATCTTTGGGCTTGCCATGGGAGGCGGTACAGAAGAATATTCGTCAGGGATATGGTCTGGCAGTAGAAGCCAAGAAGGCATTTTGCGAGAACAATGAGTCTAATCAAGATGTGCAGGCGAACAATCTCTATATTGCTGCCGATATCGGACAGATTCCTTATGATAACCAGGCAGATAGAGAGGCTGTGTCTAGGGAATATGTGGAGATTTGCCGTACCTTCTTAGAGGAAGGAGCAGCTATCTTTGTATTTGAGACCTTCTCTGATATGGAAGACATTGGGGAAGCAATTGACTTTATTGGAGATAAGGCATTTATTATCGTGCAGTTCTCTGTAAATCAGTTTGGCTATAGCCAGTCGGGACTTAGTGCTCGTAAGCTGATACAGCGTGCTGAGAGTACAGCGTATGTAGATGCAGTGGGCTTTAACTGTGGTGTAGGACCTGGACATATGCAGCAGATTATTAGAAGCGTCACTTTTTCAGGTAAGAAGTTGCTGACCGCATTACCTAACGCAGGATATCCTCAGATTGTGAGTAATCGTATGATTTTTGACAATCGCAATATGGATTATTTCGTGGCAAAGGTTGGCGATATTGCATTGGATGGCGCAGATATCGTAGGAGGTTGCTGCGGTACTACACCAGAATATATTCGTAAGATGAAAGAGAGAATCTCTTTCGAGCAACAGAAAAAATTTGCAGAGACAATTAGTGACAATCGTGAAAGTGCTGTAAAACAGGACAGTTCCTTCTTTGCAGGCAAGGAAGGTAAGAAGCTAATTGCAGTAGAGTTAGCTCCACCACTTGGAAGTGATGATGAGAAGCTGATGGACGCAGCACATTTGCTATTGAAAAGTGGTGTAGATGTACTTACTTTTCCGGATTCTCCATCTGGAAGAACCAGAGCAGATTCTATTCTCATGGCAGAGAAAGTGGCAAGAGAGACAGGTATGTGTGTCATGCCTCATATCTGCTGCCGTGACAAGAATGCTATTGCAATGCGTTCACAGTTGTTAGGGGCGCATATTAATCATATCAAGAATTTCCTTGTGATTACAGGAGATCCCATTCCGGCTATGATGCGTAATAGTATTAAGAGTGTATTCAATTTTGATTCTGTTGGTTTAATGCGCATTATGAATGATATGAACGAAGACCAATTCACAGACGCACCAATCTGCTATGGTGGTGCTATTAACCAAGGTCGTAGGAATCTAGAAGTTGAAATTGGACGTGTGAAGAAGAAAATGGAGGCGGGAGCTACCTTTTTCCTGACACAACCAGTATCAACAGAGGAAGGGATAGAACGTCTTAGACGTGTCAAAGAAGAGACAGGGGCGCGTATCTTGTGTGGTATTATGCCTTTTGTCAGTCTGAAAAATGCCACATTTATGAAGAATGAGATGACAGGTATTGACGTAACTGACGAGGTATTAGCTCGTTACCGTGAAGATATGACTAGAGAAGAAGGCGAGCAGACTGGTATTCAGTTGGCTAAGGAAATGATGGCACTTACGGATGACTTCGTGGATGGATATTACTTCTCCTTCCCATTCAACAGAGTGAGTATGTTGGAGAAAATATTGAAATAAATTGTGTACAGACAAAGGAAGAATATAGGAGAACTCATATTTCAGTTTTACTACTGTAATATGGGTTCTTTTTTGTGGGCATATAAATTATGTGGAAAAACTATTAGTATATTTTTTTAAAAAATAAATACAAGATGCAAAAATAATCCAAATGGAACAAAAATCCTACAAGCATATTACTTTCCAATCTAGTACAATGATTTTACAAAACAAATTTTCGCAAAACTTGAGAAAATGGAGGAAATATTCGTGAAATACAATTGGAATGATTTTTGGTTATTTACGAAAGATGCTTCACTTGTAGAGGATAATTGCACGACCTTGAAGGTAGAAGATTGGGAGACGGTTAATTTACCACATACATGGAATGCGAAGGATGGTCAGGACGGTGGTAATGATTATTACCGTGGTACCTGCTATTATGCTAAAAAATTGACCTTAGCAGATTGCAAGGGGGCTGATGAAGTCTATATTGAATTTGAAGGTGCTAACTCATCGGCAGACGTATATGTGAATGGTAAGTTGGCAGTGCACCACGATGGTGGATATTCAACTTTCCGAGCTAACATTACAGATTTGTTAGTAGAGGAAAATGACATTATTATAGCGGTGGATAATGCTTCAAATGATAGGGTGTATCCACAGATGGCAGACTTTACTTTCTATGGTGGTATTTATAGAGATGTAAATATTATCTGTGTGCCTAAGGCTCACTTCGATTTGGATTACTATGGTGGCCCTGGTATCCAAGTAACTCCAATTGTAGAGGGAACGAAAGCGAATGTAGAAGTACTTAGCTATTTTACTGGTTTATCTGGAACAGAGACTGTGAAGTACATAATCAAGGATGGCGACACAGTAATAGCACAGAGCAGTGTAGCAGCATCTGATTCTAAAGCTGATTTTGTAATTGAAAATGTTCATTTATGGCACGGACGTAAGGATCCATTCTTATATACTTTAGAAGCTGTTTTATTAGATGGTGACAAAGAGCTAGATTCTAGAACCGTTCGTTTTGGTTGTAGATATTTTGAGATTGATCCTGAGAGAGGATTTATCTTAAATGGTGAAGAATACCCATTACGTGGTGTATCTCGTCATCAAGATAGACTTGGTATCGGTAATGCTTTATTGCCAGAGCATCACAAAGAAGATGCAGAATTAATCTACGAAGTGGGTGCTACCACCATTCGTTTGGCGCATTACCAGCATGCACAGTATTTCTATGATTTGTGTGATGAGATGGGATTTGTATTATGGGCTGAGATTCCATATATCTCTAATCATATGTCAGGTGGACGCGAGAATACTATCAGCCAGATGAAAGAACTAGTTGCTCAGAATTATAATCATCCATCCATTGTGGTATGGGGATTGTCTAATGAGATTTCCATGAAGGGAGCGGATGATCCAGATTTGCTTGAGAATCATAGAATACTCAATGATTTATGCCATAAGATGGATAAAACTAGACTTACCACAATGGCGATTGTGTCTATGTGTGATACCAATTCAGAATATATTACTATTCCTGATACAGTATCATGGAATCATTACTTTGGTTGGTATGGAGGAGATACTTCTATGAATGGTCCTTGGATGGATAAATTCCATGCAGAACATCCAACTATTCCGGTAGGTATGAGTGAGTATGGTTGTGAGGCATTGAACTGGCATACATCTAATCCAGAGCAGGGCGATTACACAGAAGAATATCAGGCATTCTATCATGAAGAGTTGATTAAACAGTTATTTACTAGAAAATACCTTTGGGCGACTCATGTATGGAACATGTTTGACTTTGGTGCAGATGCACGTGCAGAGGGAGGTGAAGATGGACAGAACCATAAGGGTTTGATGACTTTTGATAGAAAATATAAAAAGGATTCTTTCTACGCATACAAAGCATGGTTATCAGAAGATCCATTTGTACATATCTGTGGAAAACGTTATGTGGATAGAGTAGAGGATGTTACTAAGGTAACCGTTTACTCTAACCAGCCAGAAATAGAATTGTTTGCAAATGGCAAGAGCCTTGGTAAGCAGACCAGTGATGTACATTTCTTCTATTTTGACGTGCCTAACGTAGGTACTACCGAATTAGTGGCAAAAGCAGGTGCATGCGAAGATACTTCCAAGATTGTAAAGGTTGATAAATTCAACGATGCATATCGCATGGTAGAGACGGGAGATGTTCTCAATTGGTTTGAGATTACTGCTCCAGAGGGTTACTTCTCTATCAACGATAAGATGAGCGATTTGATGCAGAATGCAGAAGGTAGAGCCATGATGATGC
>CAZHEM010000010.1:0-33767 GCA_964531725.1 uncultured Acetatifactor sp. | reverse complement strand
GTTATATGTAGATGAGAAAAATCCATTTCTACATGGCACCTTAAGCCTATTGGCACTGACTCTCGCAGTAATGTTGCGCAAAAACTCGCTTATCTTTATTATTGCTATTGTCATTGTAGTACTTTGCCATTGGCTAAAAACTAAGCGTCATAGCTTACTTTTATATGCACTACTCTGCGTCTTTCTCTCTGCAAGCATTCTCCCCATGATACAAAAATCCATGGAGCATAGAGCGGACAACTATCTACAAAGCGGGGTTCCTGCAAAAGCTTATTTCGCCATGGGAATGCAGGAATCTTCTCGCGGTAATGGTTGGTACAATGCATTTAATTTTGACACCTATCAGGCCACAGGAATGGATACCGAAGCCACCAATGCAATCAGTGAAAACGCTATCGCAGAACGTCTACAATACTTTGGAGAGCATCCTGACTATGCCATTCATTTTTATTTCCAAAAATATCTTACCCAGTGGGCAGATGGCACTTATGCTTCCCGCCAAGCAACTTTGGCAACTTTCGGTGGACGTAACGAATTCTTCAACCAGGTATATGCCGGAGAATATAGTAATTTCTTTATTGGTTACTGCAATATTTACCAAAACATAATTTATCTCGCATGTCTATGGTTCTTTGTGCGAGAGTATATCAATTCCAAAAAACAACGACAAACAACCACCATTTGCAACACAGAAAGCGCCACAACAAACTCATGTCATTTCGCCACTTATCTTGGAATTATTTGTGTATTAGGCGGTTTTCTATTCCACATGATATGGGAGGCTAACTCACGTTATATTTTCCTATACAGCCTAATGTTGTTGCCTTATGCAGCAAAGGAACTATCCTCAACATTTTCTATGTTTTCAACAAAAGAAAAAGGGATTACGAAATAACTCGTCAATCCCTTTTTTCAATGCTTTCTTCAATGCTTTCTATAAAATCTTTCTTCTTTCCAAACGCCCAGTATTTATTCAACAAATAGTTAATAGGCACTGTAACCACCAGATTAATTCCAGCTGCTGCAATCTCGCCAAGTGTTCCAGCATCCAATTGCTGAATTCCCAGAGCAAGACACGCATCCGCCAACCAACCCAGCCACTTGGAAATCTTCACAATATCCACCCATAAAATCAATAGTGCCATATTAAGTAACTGACCACCCGAATACGCCACATAGGTTTTCAGAAGAGCTTTCCACCACACATTATTGGCCTTAACCGCTTCTTCCTTGAAGACATAGCGACTATTCCAATAATAGGCATTCAGGACGCTTAGAACAAATCCTATAATGCTGGCTACCAAATAATGCCCGCCAAAAAACACAACAATAACATAAACACCTTCACTGATTAATGTATTTAACACACCAACCAGACTAAATTTCACAAACTGCACAGCACTATCTCCTGTAAAATCTCACGTAACTTCCATCATTCACGGAAGTATAACCAAAATCATTTTCTATATACTGCATAATCCAACTATCTGGACTTTCCTTCAACTCTCCATACCAGCAATCAACAATAATTACATTAGGTGCTTTCTCTGGATACTGTTCCCAATAATCTACTAGGCTTTCCGTATAGGTAGTTGGATCTACAATAGAATAATGAGAAATATTCACATCATCAAAAAGATACCCTATGGTCCCCACAGACATAACCATATTAGCAACAATCAGTACATTATCACCTTCCTGCACATATTCTGCATATTCTTCGTAATTACGATTATAGATATAAGCACACATATAATCTGCAAGAATACCTGCCGCTGGTCCATCTTTCATAATACCAGACACCGCAAGAATCGTGTTTTCCGCCTTGCCACCACGTAAAGTATATCCTTTACCACCAATGGAAACCAGACACAAGCTAACCACCAATAGGAGAATCCACGGACGCGCCTTCTCCTTCATCACATTTTGCATTGCCAACACAATCACTGCTACCGCAAAAACAATTCCCAAGGAACCGTGAGGCAAAGTACAATACATGGTCAGATCACTAATATACATAACCCCCACGTAAGCTACTAAGGTTCCTAAAATGCCCCATAAAAACTTATTCTTATTCTCTCCTGCCAATCGCCAAACTGCTCCAAGTGCCAAATAAATCATCAAAAGATGTATCTGCAAATACTCATATCCTATATGCATAACCACCCAGATATAAATCTGCACACACTCTGCTACAAGAATTGCTATTGTCCAAAATATCAACCAGCCAGATTTCTTATCAATTTGTTTTCCTTTTCTCTTGAAAACCAAGCAAATCACGCTATATATTACGCCAGTAACCGCAACAATTCCTATAACGCTCACAGCCCACAACAAAATATTGTCAATATAACTGCCATATTTGGCGTTTGTCATACCTGACATATCATGAGTAGGATCCACAGATAGTAATTTGCCAATATTCTGGGAGAATTCCTCTACTCCCACATGACTAAATACCGAAAGCAACCAGATGATACCACATATTCCGCAAGTACCCGTAAGAATCAAACTATCTCGTAGCCTTGTTTTTTCAGACTTACACCAAATGTAGATAATAAAGAATGGAAACAAAATAACGCAAGTTGGATAAGTTAATACCTCACATGCCAAAGAAACTCCTGCTCCCAGTAATAAATACCAGCCATCCTTTCCTTTCTGCTCCCTATCGTAATAATATTTCATCAATAGCAAAATTGGTATGGTCAAAAACCACAGCTGCATATTCCCAAAATCAGGACTCTGAATATTTTTTGGCATGATATTAAAATATAATATCGCCAACAAAAATGCATAATTTTTATCCATCGTTTTGGATATCGTTTTATACACTGCCAACCCTAATATTACCTGAATTCCCAATGCAGCAAAACGCAAAAAGAGGACAATACCCGTAGTTGATTGTGTCACTGTCATAAATAGCCACATCAGACCCGCACATACAAATGCCGATGTCTGATGTGGCTCCCACATTTCCTTAAATAGATGATCTCCTTGAAGATAGCGATATGCCATCACAATCTGATACTCCTCATCTAAGGTAAAATCTACAAAAATCAACTTTAATGCAGCCAAAACTGTTCCCACAAAGAGAACAGCTTTTAGCACTTTCCATTTCTTGTCAGACACTATCTTTACTCCTTCTCAGCTCGAGGATTCTCCACCTCATCAATAATAAAAGGTGGCCTTGTTGTAGCTGCATCCAAAGCACGCCATATATACTCGCCCAAGATACCCAACATCATCAGAATCAATCCCGATGCACACAATATGACACACATCAATGACGCCCATCCTACAATAGGAGTTCCGTTCATAAAATACTCTGCAAGCACACTAACAAATAGAAGCACTGCACCCACATTAAACAAGGTACCAACAATAATCATAAAACGTATAGGCACATACGAGAAACTAATAAGCGAATCTACCACCAACTTATATTTTTTCGCCAAAGTCCATCGTGACTTTCCTTTTTCTCTGTCCTTACGGTCAAAGTAGACCATATCTGTCTTGAAGCCTGCCCATAATACCTGCAATGTCAGACTGGAATTTTTCTCGTCCAATCGCTCCAACACCTCAATCACCTTACGATCAATAAGGTAACAGTCACAACCACCTACTGGCATCTTTTTATTTACAAATTTACGCACCAAAGCATAGTACATATTGGCAAAGAATATCTTCATCGGACTCTCATCACGGCTTTTCCTTACCGCCAAGACCACTTTATTGCCCTTCTTCCAGCTCTCATACATATCTAATATGAGTGTGGAATCTTCCTGTAAATCTGCCTGTTTGGTTACTGCGCAATCACCGGTACATACAGACAGTCCTGCCAAAAGCGCAGCATGCTCTCCAAAATTTCGAGACAGTTTTACCAACTTCACATTTTCATCCATATCACGAATCTGATTCATAATCTCCCATGATTCGTCCTCTGAGCCATCATCCACAAACACTAGCTCATAATCACCCAGTTTGTCCAATATTTTCGCATGCATATCCTCATACAAGTCCATCAAAGTATCTGAACTAAAATATACAGGAATGATAATTGAAATTTTACTCATAATTTTATCCTTTAATCTCCGCTAGATAATCTTCGTAATTTCGTATGTATTCCCCTGCTTCATAATGCTTACTGCAAAGCACCAAAAGAATAGAGTCAGACGAGAAATCATACATATCCTTCCACACCATAGGTGCCAAATACAGTCCCATGCCTGGACGATTCAACTCTATAATTTTTGTCTCAAATCCATTGTCAATTTTTACTTTACTGGTTCCACCCACATTCACCATTAAGAACTCTGTTTGCCTATTGGCATGTTGTCCGCGTACCACTTTTTCATCCGAACCATAAATGTAAAACACTCTCTTTACATCAAAGGGAATATCGATACCTTCCCCTTCAATTACTACTAAATTGCCTCTCTCATCTCCCAGATCAGCAAATTCTAAAATCTTGTATTGATTTTCTAACTTCATGTTGTTCCTCTTATATATAAACAAAATTAAAAGGCATTCAATGCCTCAATCACCGCATCCTGTTCTTCCTCTGTCATTCCGTTGTACATAGGGATAGAAAGAACCGTATCTGCATAACTTTCTGCAATAGGATAGTCTCCCTTCCTTTTGCCCAGATATGCATATGCCTCTGAAAGATGAGGTGGAATAGGATAATGAATAATCGTACCAATTCCCTTTTCCTCTAAATATGAAATCAATCGTTCCCTTTCATCACACCGAATAACATACTGATGCCATACACTATCCGCATGCTCTCTTATCTTTGGCAATTCAAATTTTGGATTGTTTAATCGCTCCGTATAACGCTTTGCGATCCGTCTCCGTTCCTCTGTCAGTTCTTCTATATGTTTCAAGCGCACCCGTAAAAGCCCTGCTTGAAGTTCATCCAGACGGGAGTTTGCTCCCACCACTTCATTGTAATATCTTTTACGACTACCATAATTACGATACATACGCATATCTTCCGCAAGCTTTTCATTATCTGTCACAATGGCACCACCATCGCCAAAGCCGCCCAGATTCTTAGATGGATAAAAGGAAAAGCAACCGATATCGCCAAATGTTCCCGTCATTTTACCGTCAAAGCACGCACCGTGGGATTGCGCACAATCTTCCACCAGTCTTAGATTGTGTTCCTTACAAAATTCCACAATCTTATCCATCTGAGAAGCTTGTCCATACAAATGCACCACCAAAACCGCTTTGGTTTTATCAGTTAAGCATTTTTCCAAGCTTTTCACATCCATATTATAAAATGCATCTGGTTCCACAAAAACAGGAGTTGCCCCATTAATAGTTATCCCCATGACACTGGCAATATATGTGTTTGCCTGCACAATAACCTCATCGCCCTCTCCAATACCAAGAAGACGAAATGCAAGCCAAAGTGCATCCAAACCACTTGCCAGACCTACGCAATGCTTGGAACCAGTATAAGACGCAAACTCTTGCTCGAACTGCTCTACCTCTCTCCCCAACACATACCAACCAGAACGTAAGACCTCTAGTGCTTTCTCTTCAAACTCTTGCTGATAACAATAGAACCCTCTGTCTAATCGGTTCGGCATAATCTTATCCATAATTGCCCCCATAAAAAAGTATAATTGAATATATTATACTTTAAATATGAATTCTTTTCAATAAGACTAACAAAAAACCAGATGCACAAACATCTGGTTTTCTTATTTCTATTTACGATAATAAGCTACTACCTTCTTCACTGCACAAATGGTATCCTCTACCTCTTCATCAGTAAGCGAATAGTAAAGCGGAATACTCATCACTTCGTTATAGAACTTCTCCGCATTTGGACACAAGCCTTTCTTGTAACCCAATTTTTCATAATAAGAATGCCAATATACAGGTAAGTAATGTACCTGTGGGCAAGTATTCTCCGCATATAACGCATCAAAGAACTGTCTTCTATCACAATTCAAAAGTTCCAAATTTAGACGAATAATATACAAATGTCTAGTAGTATCTGACTCTGGAATCTCTTCCTGTACAATAATCTCTGGCATATCAGCAAATGCCTCATTATATCGTTCTACAATCTCACGTCTTCTAGCCGAGAACTTCGGTAATTTGCTGACCTGACTAAGCATCAAAGCAGACTGAAAATCTGTTACACGATAATTATATCCCAATTCTACCTGCTCATTGTACCACAATGCGTCGCTTGGATTCACCATCTCATCCTGATTACGTGTAATTCCGTGGGTACGAAGAAGCATTAACTTGCGATACAGCTTCTCATCATTGGTGGTAATGGCACCACCCTCACCACCAGTTACTGTCTTCACTGGATGGAAGCTAAAGGTTGTCATATCTGCAAGGCTGCCAACTGCTTTCCCATTGTATTTAGTTCCAATGGCATGAGCTGCGTCCTCAATAAATACCAAATTATGTTCTTCGCAGATGGCACGAATGGCATCATGCTCCACTGCCTGACCAGTGAAATCTACTGCCACAATACCCTTGGTCTTAGGGGTAATCAACTTACGAATGGATTCTGGATCCACATTGTAGGTCTTAGGGTTAATATCTGCGAACACTGGTGTTGCACCACAATACAACACACAGTTAGAAGATGCTGCAAAAGTAATAGAGCTAACAATTACCTCATCTCCCTCTCCAAAGCCTGCTGCCAAAGCTGCTAGATGGAGTGCTGCCGTACCATTTGCTACTACCACTGCATACTTTGCACCTGTAATCTCACATAATTTCTTTTCAAACTCTGCAGTCTTAGGTCCACAAGTAATCAGATTACTCTTTAGAGTCTCTACTACTGCATCTATATCATCTTGTTCAATGCACTGTCTTCCGTAAAAAATCTGGCTCTCACGCACAGGAGTGCCACCGAAAATGGCTAATTGTTCCATAACTTAACCTCGCCTTTCTCATAACCAATAATGATTCAGTACCAGCCAACACACTAACATCGTGCTTGCTCCCATCCGAATTCATTCAATAGTGATATACTAACACACCAAAATATTGAATGCAATTAAGGTTTTCTTATTTTCACAAACGCATAATTTAAGAATTCCTTAATTTTACCATTCCCTACAGATGTCATTTATCGTTTCCGCATTCATTAGTAGTACATTCCACCCTTGAAAATACCCATAAAATAGTACAAGCCACATACAATATGCCAAAGGTACGCAAGCCACTGAGCTGCCAACAATACAGGACGTCTCTTCTTAGCAGTTTCTTTTAAAAGTACCGCTAGCGCACCCACAAAAGCGAAGAAGATACCATACATATATCCCCATGAGAAATTAAAATCTGGCTCGCGGAAGCCCTTCTCATATAAAAAGAACGCCATCAAAAAGCTCATTCCGTACACCTGCCACGAGAAACGGAATAAGGTATTATTTTTTATTTCTTTAAAATTGCATACTAACACTAACAACGGAAACCCAACACCAATACCAATTGCCAATGGGATATTATCACAGTACAAGCTCCACACATCACCGAAACAAAAGCCCATACCTCCCTCTACGCCTTCCTCAGGCACAAACACGCCCTTATACTGATAGAGCAAATCAATGAAAGTTGGTATAAAACACAATCCCAGAATAATCGTTGGCTTAAAATTATCAAATTTAGTACGGAACATACGATAAAGCATAATCAGACCAGCTGCACCAACTAACACGATGGTAAAGCTTGGTTTGGTCATAGTGGCTAACAACAAGAACAGGGAAAATAAAATGTAGTCCTTCCTGTTTGCCCCTTTTTCGTACTCATCCAACAACTTCACATACCAGAAAAATGCCAGCAATGCAAAGGATCTCGCTGCCATATAAGTAGCATTGTGAAATGGATTGGCAGTAAAGACTCCCAAATAACGATACTTAATCCCTGGCAGATAGATTCCTGCTGGTGGAAAAAGCATGGAAATAAAGAACAAGCCTAATGTAGCAATGCTAATCAAAATACCCGCCACCCAAGGAGTCTTCTCCATAGAGTTCTCTAATTTATCTAAAGCAATCTTATTAAAAATCAACTTAGCAATTACCATACTTGCCGAGTTCAACACCATGGTTGCAATCGCCACTGCCCATTCTGGAGTAGCGAACAGATTAAAGAATGCAGATAGTTTGAAAAAGATAGGATAAGGGAAGCTATAACCACTATCCAATCCCTGCATCTCCAAAATGTATGCCTTCATATCCGAATGATACAACTCTGGACTGCCAGTACACTGTCTATAAAAAAGTGTCAATGTAATTGCAGACACCACCAAGAGCAATACTGCAAACACACCACCATCAATTAACTTCTTTTTGTTTGAAAGCTTCATAAATCTTCCTTTCTCATACCATAACATTCATTTCAACATTATGTACATTTCTTCTCATTCCAACTATTCTACCACCTTTCATAGTAGTTATGCAATGTAGAAAAATGCCCCCAACTTATGTCAGGAGCATTTTCTTACCAACAAAATCATATTATCTTAAATTTTACAGTACCATTTGTACGAATCCCTCTAACATCCAACCACCAACAACTGCATCTTCCCCATTAAGTGCAACTCTTCCGAATTCGCAGGCACAAAGATACAATCACCTCTTTGGATTGCGATAACATCACCATCTTCATCCGTCAGTTTTCCAGCACCTTCCGTGCACAACAACACTTGGAAGGAATTCTCTTCTGTCCGAAAAGGAATCTTCATTTGCTCCTTCCCAGAATTAATCAAATAGCGTTCCACCTGAAAATACTTGCAACGGCAAAGGAACTCTGAAGCGCAACCCCTTTTGTATTTCAACACACGAAGGGGCTGTTTAGGCTCTTTGCTAGCATGAAAATTAGCCACCTCTAACGCCTTATCTATCTGCAAAGGTCGCCTTTCTCCATTCTTGTCCACTCTATCATAGTCATAAAGGCGATATGTTAGGTTGGAATTCTCCTGAATCTCTGCAATTAACGAACCTGCACCAATGGCATGCACCGTACCAGCCTCGATATAAAATACATCATCCTTCTGCACTTCCACTCTCTGCAGATATTTCTCTATAGTTCCTTTTTCCAGACTTTTACGAATCGTATTCGCATCTAAGTCTCTTTCAAACCCATAAACAATCTTAGCATCCTTATCAGCATCCAATACATACCACATTTCTGTCTTACCAAGAGAGCCATTCTCATGCACCAAAGCATACTCATCATCAGGATGCACCTGTACCGATAAATCTTTCTTAGCATCAATAAACTTAATGAGAATCGGCAATTCGTCCTTGGTTCTAGGATGCGTTCCTAAATACTGTGGATTCTGCTCTATAACTTCCTTAAGAGACATACCCTCGTATGCTCCCGATGCCACTATGCTGGGTCCATCTGGATGAGTAGAACATTCCCATGTCTCTGCCAAAGGAGTCATATCTATGGCCTTGCCAAAATCCTCTCGCAGACGTGTCCCACCCCACAAGTAGTCTTTTCCAGCAGGACGCAACAGAAATGGCTTAGTCTTCCAATTCAAATTTTTGTTTGTCATGGACGCTAATCTCCTTACCTAACTGCACTTCCATTACCTTCAATTCTGTATCAGCAATAATGGTATGCTTACAGCCTGCCTGCATGGTAATCACATCGCCTTCACGCACCTTTTGCTCCATGCCATCCACGATAGTTCTGCCTTCACCAGACAGAATGGTCCATACCTCATCTCTTCTCTCATGGCTATGGTAATTCATGCGATGTCCTGCATTCAAAGTCACCTTAATGGTCATGCTATCTTCTTCCACGTCTAGTACACGGAAAGAGCCCCATGACTTCTCAGCAAACATAATCTGTTGGTCAATCTTATCTACAAAAGGCTTGATATAACTAGACTGCTCCTTATCTGATACCAGAATACCTTCTGGGCTAGCAGCTACAATCACATTCTTTAATCCCATGCAAAGAATCGGCATATCCAACTCATTCAAAACATGTACATTCTCGCATTTGTCATTGAGAGTCGCCTCGCCAACAGTATTTTCCTCCATTGCCTCTGCCAGAGTATTCCATGTTCCAATATCCTTCCACTCGCCTGCATAACGCATTACTTGAATAGAAGATTCTTTTTCTACAACTGCATAATCAAAGCTTATTTTTTCTAATTGCTCATACTTCGCAAATAAATCATCATAATCTGTAAAATCAATCAATTCATGTGCTTTATCTAATACATATTTCAATTTGTATGCAAACACGCCGCCATTCCACAAAGCGCCCTGGGCAATGTAGTTCTTAGCAGTCTCTACATCTGGTTTTTCCTTAAAAGTGTCAACAGGGCTTACCTGTTTCGCATTTTCAGGAATGATATAACCATATTTCTCACTTGGGTAAGTTGGTTCAATTCCCATAAGTACCAGGTTCGCATCTCCTTTGCTTGCCAACTGTCCCAATTCCTGTAATGCTTCAAAATAAGTATGATCTACATAAGGGTCTACAGGACATACCACCACAGACTCTTCTGCATCAATTCCTTGTACATGATGAAGATACGCTGTTGCTAAAGCAATGGCAGGGAAAGTATCTCTTCTGCAAGGCTCTACACAGACATTCACATCATCACCCAACTGATTACGGATAACTGACACTTGTGTCTTAGAAGTAGCAATGGTCACTGAAGCGTCCTTATCTACACTACGAATCTGTCCATATACGCGCTGTACCATGGACTCATACTCGCCATTTTCTTTCTTAAAAATAGGGATAAACTGTTTGGAACGAACGTCATTGGACAAAGGCCACAGACGTTTACCCGAACCACCCGATAATAATACGATATTCATACTTGCCTCCGCACCTCTAGCAAATCTTCACTTGCCACATGAGGTATTACTTACATTTTCTTTCTCTTTGTACAGTTCCTTATCTTTCCGCACGCATTGGATTATTGCAGAAATCCTCGTAAGCTAAACGGATACCATCTTCCAATTCCACTTTATACTTCCAACCAAGTTTCTCTAATTTTGACACATCTAAAAGCTTTCTTGGTGTACCATCTGGCTTGGTAGTATCCCACTTAATCTCACCTTCATAACCAATTACCTTGGCAGTTAATTCGGTCAATTCACGAATGCTTAATTCCTTACCAGTTCCCACATTCACAGTCTCATCACCAGAGTAATTGTTCATCAAGAATACACATGCATCTGCCAAATCATCTACATATAAAAACTCTCGAAGTGGTGAACCAGTTCCCCAACAGGTTACCTCAGTAAGTCCTGCCTCTTTTGCTTCATGAAAACGACGAATCAATGCAGGAAGCACATGGCTGTGGGTTGGATGATAATTGTCGTTTGGTCCATAAAGGTTAGTTGGCATAGCAGAAATGTAATCTGTGCCATACTGTTTATTTAAAAATTCGCAATACTTTAATCCTGAAATCTTCGCCAAAGCATATGCCTCATTGGTCTTCTCAAGCTCCGAAGTAAGCAAGCAGCTCTCAGGCATAGGCTGTGGTGCCATACGAGGATAGATGCAAGAAGAACCTAAGAATAATAGCTTCTTACACTGATTCTTCCATGCAGAATGAATCACATTCATCTCCAAAATCATGTTTTCATACATAAAATCTGCCAATGCTTCCGAATTGGCTACAATTCCGCCTACCTTTGCTGCTGCCAAAAATACATAATCTGGCTTTTCCTGTGCAAAAAAGGCTTCCACCGCATCCTGTCTACACAAATCAAGTTCTGCGTGTGTTCTAGTAATAATGTTGCGATAACCCTGCCCTTCCAAGGCACGCACAATGGCAGAGCCCACCATTCCACGGTGGCCTGCTACATATATTTTCGCATTTTTTTCCATCATAATCATTCACACTTTCTCTAGTTCAATCTTTTCTTATTTTCACATTCTCTATTGAACATATTTACAAAGCCAATATTCAATAAATATTCTTCTATTTTTCAAGTGCTTCCTTCACAGCACGCTCTTTCTTAGCAAGAATTCTATCGTGTTCTGCCATAATACGCACTAATTCCTCATAGCTTGTCTTCTGTGGATTCCAGCCAAGTACGGTCTTAGCCTTGGTAGGATCTCCCCATAAATTATCCACATCAGTAGGACGGAACCAAGCAGGATTTACACATACTAACATTTTGCCAGTAGCCACGTCTATACCCTTTTCGTCAACGCCTTCGCCTTCCCAACGAAGTTCGATTCCATTTGCCTTGAATGCCTTCTCTGTAAAGTCACGAACGGTATGCTGCTCACCAGTAGCAATAACAAAATCCTCTGGTGTCTCATGCTGCAACATCATCCACATACACTCAACATAATCCTTCGCATATCCCCAGTCACGAAGGGAGTCCATATTTCCAAGCTCTAAATGATCCTGAAGTCCTTCTGCAATACGTCCTGCTGCCAAAGTAATCTTACGAGTTACAAAGGTCTCGCCTCGTCTCTCCGACTCATGATTAAACAAAATACCATTTACTGCAAACATGCCATAAGCTTCACGATATTCCTTTACCATCCAGAAGCCGTACTGCTTTGCAACCGCATATGGGCTATATGGGTGAAATGGAGTAGTCTCTCTCTGAGGTACTTCCTCTACTTTACCATATAATTCTGAGGTAGATGCCTGATAAATCTTACAACTATCCTTTAATCCAAGCATGCGCACTGCCTCTAAAATACGAAGCACACCAATTGCATCCACATCACCAGAGTACTCTGGTACATCAAAAGATACCTGTACATGAGACTGAGCTGCCAAATTATAGATTTCATCTGGCTGAACCAAACCAATAACACGCACCAAAGAAGATGAATCCGACAAATCTCCATCATGTAAAGTAATGGCATTCTTGGCAATCAAGTGGTCAATACGTGCTGTATTTGAGATTGACGCACGTCTCACGATACCATGTACCTCATATCCTTTTTCCAATAAAAATTCTGCCAAATAAGAACCATCCTGTCCTGTAATACCTGTAATTAGCGCTTTTTTCATATTTATCCATACCTTTCTTCCGCAGGTCGCGGTATATATGTTAATTCCTACATTTGGGGTAACTAGCATTATTTTACCCAATAATTTTAATTTATTTTAGTGCAAATCTTGCATATTACTAGCATTATATTGACTTTCTTGTTATAATACCTTCAACATGAAAAGAACTTACAAACCTTAGATTTATCTATGTATTTCCCGATAAAAGCCACAAAAAAGGAGGATATTGCTACATCCGTAGCACACAAAGTATATGCCCAATAGCACATTTCAAGGTAGCCTCGTCAAATCCAACCGTATTATCTACACACCATCTACGTTTGCGAAAACCAACTTGATTCATTTACAAGAAGCTGGTACATCACAAGCTACCAAGCAACACATCAGCAAACGTAAAAATATGTCTTCCTACCTGTTTTTCGCAGTAACAGATGGTTCCGGTTCTCTGGAATATAACGGTAAGACCCTGTCCCTTCATAAAGGTGATTGTGTGTTTATTGACTGCCACAAGCCTTATGCCCAATACACTTCTGAGGATTTATGGACAATAAAATGGGCCCATTTCTATGGACCCAACATGAACGCAATCTATGAAAAATACATGGAGCGTGGCGGACGAGACACTTTTACACCCGATAATTTTATTTGTTATGTAAACTTAATAGATAACATATATGACATTGCAGTATCCGAAGACTACATTCGTGATATGCAGATATTCGAGAAACTAACCTCTCTACTTACGTTACTCATGCAGGAGAGTTGGAACCCCAACCAAAGTACCACCAATTCTAACCGTAAGCGAGATTTACAAGACATTAAAGAGTATTTAGACACTCATCTCACCGAGAAAATCAGCCTAGATGACCTTGCCTCTATGTTCTATATTAATAAGTTCTACCTGACCAGAATCTTCAAGGAACAATTTGGCGTGTCTATCACTTCGTACCTTTTGCAGATTCGCATTACTCATGCGAAACAGCTACTTCGTTTTAGCGACCTTCCTATCGAGAAGATTGCCTCCGAATGTGGCATGGCAGATGCCAACTATTTCGCAAGAATGTTCCGCAAAATAGAGGGCATTGCTCCCGGAGAATTCAGAAGGATGTGGTAAATGCCACATCCTTCTATTATTTGCATTATTTTCTTTTTATTGATCCATCACATGATATTCAATATTAAGTGGCAAGCGACTTTCTAACTGTTTCTCTGCCTCTTCAATGAATACCAATGCTTTCTCAGTAGGTTCAAATTTAAACTGAATATCAATGACACCATACTCAATTGGATATCCCTTATACATAGCATCGTATTCTTTGTTTTCAAAGAAGGCTGCATATGCATTAACCTTCTCTTGAAGTGTCATAAGATGATTGTATTCATGCTCCCATCCTAAGTAGTCTTCAATAATCATCTTGATTCCTTTTCTATCATATGAGATTGCAATTGCATCTACGGTATTTGTGTTAATAATTGACATGGTAATTTGTCTCCTTTGTTTTCTTTTGTACCTTATTTTCTCTTGTACCCGTTATTTTGCATTTTATCCTCAATTATTGCCAATAGCAATCCCTATTATAAAATGTCATCGGTCCATTCTACGTCTACATCGCCACCTTCTGGTTCAGGTTCTGGCTCTGGTTCTGGTTCTGGCTCAGGTTCTGGTTCTGGTTCTGGAGCTGGTTCATCATCATCGTCCTCATCTTCTTCCTCAGGCTCTGGCTCTGGGGTTGGAGCTGGTGCAGGAGTAGTCGGCTTGGTCACTGTAGTTGGTTTAGTGGTAGTAGTCGGTTTGGTGGTAGTAGCTGGCTTTGTGGTAGCAGGTTTCGTTACTTTTTCCTCTTCTACACTACCAGAAGGACGAGTAATCTTTTCATCATCCGCTTCTCCATCTTCATCCTCGCCATTCTCTGGCTGTTTGCTCTCATTCTCCGCATAAGTGTTAAATGGGTCTTGATTCTGATAGCTTGCAACACTTCCTGCTGTAATCCATCTTTCCCCATTAAACCACTGAATATCTCCATCGTAAATGCGCAATTCCATACCAGAAGCTCCTACACTACCATCGATAGCTCCTTCTGCTGTAGTGCTTTTGTCTACTACCTGATAAGTAGACATAGTAGGATATGCATCCCAGCCAAAGGTTTCTAAGGAATAAGCATACGCCTCCTTATCTTCTCCCTCTGACAGACCAGTAAATAGACAATTTTTCTTATTCTCATCATAAGCATATACAAGGCACTGAGCATAATCAGTTTCTTTTATAAGTTTGTCGCATACTGTCTTGCTAGGCTGTTCTATGGTAGTCTTTCCATTTTCATCGAATTTGCCAGCATATTTTGTATATTCCATACCTTCACGGTTGCTCCATAAGCTGAACAAATCACTTTCTCCATCACCTGCGTGCACCTCGATGGTATACTCGCCAACATACTTACCAGCAGTAAGCTCACCGCTTTCCTTCTGGATATCACCAGTAGATGCATCTATTACCCATGCCTCAAAAGCGCCTTCGTAATTGGCATCCTCCTTTGTGGTCTCCATGTAACGCAATATATCATCTTCAAGGTCTAACACTTTTACTTTTTTATCTGGTGACTCATACCATACTTTAGAGAATTGCTCTCCTTTGTCTGTATATCCCACTTCAATCATCAATTCCATCTGACCTTCAGACTGCAAAAAGTAACTACGTTTTCCTTCATAAAGCTTAGGCATCATGGTGTCAAACCATGCCTGATTTGCTACTTGATTAATTGCTTCTGGCACATACTCATCTAGTTCTAGATTCTGCAATACTAGTTTTGCCTCTTCTAGAATCTCAGAAGACTCTTCCTCCAGATTGACACTTATCTCTTGTAATTGCTCAAAGGCTGCCTGGTCATCAAAAAGACGATAACTTTGTTCTAGCAAATCACGTTGTCTGCGAATAAGTCCTTTTTCTTTACAGAGCTTGCCAAAAGCAAGATAATCCTCTGCGGTAAATTCGCCCTTGCTTAAGCGTATCTCATAATCAAGGAATTCCTGGTCCTCTTCACCAAGCACCACTTCTGTGGTTGTTTCGGTTGTTAATGCCTCTAGCGATGCATTAATATTATTGATTTCTGCTATTGTTTCCTCACCGTCACCGCATCCTGTAGCACTTACCATGAACAAAGTGAGCAATAATGCACTAATTATTTTCTTGGACATGTTTGTTTCCTTTCGTATATCCATCTTCCATATATCCATTTATTTTCACTTACTGAGTTTGTACAGCATCTGCATCTGATATCAGCTTTTTCAAGAACACTTCTGTATCTGAGCCAGCTTGATATTTACCACTGCTTAGTACCTGCTGCGCCAGACTATAAATGCTTCTTGCCTGAATTGGTCCATAGAGGGTAATCTGCTGTCCGCCTTTTTCCAATATTGCATATCCACGGAAAGCATACTCTATTTTATACTGGGTAGCTGGCATTCCCACCAATACGGATGTAAAGCGGTATCTGCCATCCACTGTTTCGTATACACTGTCCACTTTGGTACCATCTGCATTCTGTCCGTATGCCATACCTGTAAGCGTCTTCTCGCCACCCTTTATCATCGGATATTTGGTACGATTTTCATTGTTCATTACAACGGTTCCGTATTCTTTTAAGACATAGCCATTTACACCAGTGGTAGTCAAGGTTTTTCTCAAATCTGTAGAGATTCCTGTTTTATATCGAATTCCCGCTTTTCCTGTAATTCGGATGGAAAAGCCATGGTAACTTAATAGATTCTGCAACCCCGGCTGCGCTGTTGCCGTATAAGCTCCATCTGCATAGCTCAAGGTCCACACGTACATGCCCACAGGAACACCGGAGGCATTGTACTGATATACTACTGCAGTCTTGGCATTGGCATTTGGTGCAGTCACAATGTATCTGCCATCACGTTTGGCTGCAGTATATGCTACGCCATCCAAATACACAGTAGTATCAGAATATCCCGAAGGAATACTTAATACCACATTGGTAGATGCCGCTGGCTGTGCCACTGCTGTAGCTGGCATATTATTATATACCGGAATCTTAAATACAAAGGTATTATTTAATGCGCCAACACCCTCGTAAAGCTTCTTCATAGAAGCACCTTCGGTAGTTGGTGCGGTAATATTCTGCATATACTGATGAGTATAAAGAGGATACGCCCCCGAAGGATTTACATTATATTTCTGTAAATAAAGGGTATCCTGTCCCTTCAAAATATAATTCTTGGAGATGAACTTCGCTCCACCTTCTATGGCATCTGCATAGCTCAAGGTCCACACGTACATGCCCACAGGAACACCGGAGGCATTGTACTGATATACTACTGCAGTCTTGGCATTGGCATTTGGTGCAGTCACAATGTATCTGCCATCACGTTTGGCTGCAGTATATGCTACGCCATCCAAATACACAGTAGTATCAGAATATCCCGAAGGAATACTTAATACCACATTGGTAGATGCCGCTGGCTGTGCCACTGCTGTAGCTGGCATATTATTATATACCGGAATCTTAAATACAAAGGTATTATTTAATGCGCCAACACCCTCGTAAAGCTTCTTCATAGAAGCACCTTCGGTAGTTGGTGCGGTAATATTCTGCATATACTGATGAGTATAAAGAGGATACGCCCCCGAAGGATTTACATTATATTTCTGTAAATAAAGGGTATCCTGTCCCTTCAAAATATAATTCTTGGAGATGAACTTCGCTCCACCTTCTATGGCATAGTAGGCACCTTTTCCCCAATTATTCTTGGCATACTCCAAGCCACTAATAATCTCTTCTGTATCAGTCTTGCCTGTAGCACCTACATTAAAATAGTTATAGTATCCTTCATATCCAGGATATGTGCCTGATATTAATGGAGAAGTACCTGCGCCTTGCTCTTGATACACACGAGCAGCCAAGTGGAACGGACTTACCTTATCACGATCTCCCAAGGACCAGAATATTTTACAGAAAGTCATATCTGTTCCTGGGGCATTCTTGTTTCCCGCCATGAAGGTTTTAGACAAGAAAGTCTCTAATGCCGCCTCTGTATGATAGCTTTCATTATAGGTCAATTGTTCAAACTGAAAAATACTAGCTTCGGACAGATGGTTACGTGGGTCCATATAGAATTTCAATGCTGCCTCAGAAGCATAATACCACTGACCATCATCATACAAACCTTCTTTTGCCCAACTAGGTAAGGTCTTGTATACCAAACTCTTACCACCACCAATTTCATTGTTAATAACAGTCTGCCAATCCAGACCAGTATTCATGGCAACAAAAGTCCAGTTAGGATATTTTTGGCGTAGGGCAAGTAAAGCTGCTTGATAACTTTCCGGGAACGCCTTAATATCCGCATTAGGATCTATGGCAACAGTCTCACCGGTGTCTGTGGTCATCATTCCGTATGCCGCAGGATTCATACCAAATTCCATCTCCCAATTTAGGAAACGTTCATCGGAGCATGCCAGATAATATCTCGGAATGTATCCCGAATGCTGCTGTTCTCCATGATAAAAGGTCACATATTCCCACACATCAAAACCTATCATCATGCCGTCTTCATTCTGTTTTTCTTCCACATGAATATCCTGAATCAGAACACTCTGACCACTAGTAACATTCATCACAACCTCACTATCATAAGCTGGCTCTGTGCGAATTGGATATTCATTGGTTAGGTATACCATTGCCAGTACTTCTCGCTCCTGCACAATATCCTGTAAGGCTTGTCTGGCTGATTCAATATACGCTTGGTCTTCTTCTGTAAAAGCATGGGTGGTAGATACACCATTTTGTGCACCGAAAAGCCCCAGTGCAATGATTAAACTTCCCACTAAACATAGTAACTTTTTCATTGATTCTCCTTTGTTACTTCCTACTTATTACTGTGTTTCATCCATCTATGTAGCTTGCGAATTCCCTTAGGGGCAATCACAAACAACGTATGATATATCTTATTTTTCTTCGTTAAATATGCACTTTTCATTCCATTTAACCAATTCTTGCGAAGCCATTGTACAATCTCTTTATATTGCACATTAGACTTGTCCATCTGGTCAATTGGAACATGTAGCATATAGTCTAATCTTTGGAAAATGCCAAAACGAATAGCAATAGGGAGCATATCAGGATAAGCTTCCCTTACCATCTTAAGTACCATATCTGCATTATCCACATTATCGGTATATACTCTCGAAAAATTGTTTTCTCTTCTGGTATTACTTCCCATTCGGCAGAACACATGATAGGTCTGCCCTGGTAGAGATACAATCTGACCAATTGTATCAAGAAGCTTCACTAATAAATGAAAATCTTCATTCAACACTCCCAACGGGAATTGCTCCTTTTCCAAAAGCTCTTTTTTCACAAGCTTTGTGCAGAAGGAACAATCGCCACGATGGAGTAGTAATTCTCTTAGGAAATCTTTGGCACCAATGCACTGCGCCTCCGTAGGCGGAGTACAAATGTCAGGCAACGCATTTCCATTCATGTCAATCTCATTACGTCCAATCTGCGCTACACTAACTTGGTACTGTTCTATTCCATTATACAACATTTCGTACATTGTGGAATCCACATAATCATCGCTATCCACGAATCCAATGTATTCTCCACTTGCTTTGGTAATTCCTAGATTCCTAGCAGAAGATGAACCACCATTTTCCTTATGGAATACTTTGATGCGTGCATCCCCTTCTGCTAGCTGGTCACAGAGTTTGTCAGTTCCGTCTGTCGATCCATCATCAACCAGAATAATTTCTATTTTTTCATAGGTTTGCGCCTGTAGAGACTGTACACAGCGAGGCAAATATTCCAAGATATTGTACACAGGCACGATAATACTAATTAAGGGCTTTTCTCTTATTTCACTACTCATTTATACAGAAGCCTTTCCATTTCCTTGGGTTAAATATGAATACATCTTTCGTTCACTAATAACTGGTGCTTTAGAGCAAGGTCCTGAGATTGGTAAAGACTTCTCTCCATTTTTACAGAACTCTACCAGTCTTGACGCTGCATTCTCAGCATTCCATTCCTCCGTGATGGTTCGTATTGCTTCTCTTCCCATCTCCCGACAGAGAACTCTGTCTTTTAACAGTTGTCCCACTGCACGGAATAGTTCTTCCTTGTCGCCATCCTTATAAACCATTCCATTCTTGCCATGTTGAATAAGAAATGGCACTGCACCTACCATATGATTTCCTACTACTGCACAGCCACTATTCATGGCTTCGTTTGCCACAGCGCCCCAGCCTTCCTTGCGATCACTGGTTATTAAATATATATCGGCACTTTCCATATATTTGCGCACTTCTGTTGGTGTTTTATATCCCAACAACGCTACATAATCTTCCAATTGATATTCTTTTAGCAGTGATTGTACCCACTCTTCTAATTCACCGCCACCAATAATATCCATGTGAAAATCATAACCATTGTCTTTCAACCACTTTGCTGTTTGAAGGGCAAGTTCTGGATGTTTCCAATCAATAAAGCGTGCCGCCCACAGGATATGGCCTTTCTTTTTGTTCTCCATCAAAGCATCCACATCATACTGTTTTGTCTCTGGGAAATATCCCCAACGTAACAATTTGTCAGGGTAAGCCTTTACCAGGCTAAAATCTGACGGGACATAAGCACCAGAGCACAGCATATATACATTATCCTTACGGTAACGTGTATGATCTTGATACTTTTTCAAGAGCCCCCTAGGAGAAATAGCCTTCCATTGGGCTTCCTTGTATAGGCGTTCGCTGTAGCGAATCACACGCTTACGCTGTCTTAAACGTTCTGCAATGTAACTTTCATCATCGGTACCACCAAAAAACACAATATCAGCTTCTTCAATCAGCTTTTTGCATTCTTCTGTTTTTTCATAATACAGATGTAGATACGCATTCTCTTCTATGGGCTGCCACCCCATACGAACACGCTCTTCTTCCATAGCTTCTGTTTGAATGAATCCAAAATCATCCCCTAAGAGACGATACATAGAATTACAGAATGGTATTTGATGATGATTTAGGTAATTCGACACAAAAATAAATCTCATTTTAACTTTTACCGTCCAATTTCTACTTTTTGTCTTGAATTATACTTGAATAGATTTCTGTCATTTTTAGGTAATTCTGCTCTTGGTCGTGTGTTTTTTTTGCATGACATCTTGCATTTTGAATATATTCATTCATTTTTGAATTATCACTCCACATACACATAACCGCCTTTGCAAGAGCATTTGCATTATCTTGCAAAAGTTCTTCTTGGCTTTTTTTAGAATTACATATGTTATCAAAAGAGTTTTTCTCTGTTTGATAACCCGGATACAAAATTCCATCTTTACCATCATCAAAGATACTAGCGATACCTCCTACCTGCGCACTAACACATGGCACACCAAGTATCATCGCTTCTCCCAAAGAATTAGGAGAATTCTCAATTGTGGAGCAGCACACAAACAGATTGCTACGCAAATACTGCTGTTTCATCTGTTCTGCATCCAATCTGCCTAGAAATACAATGCTTTTTTCCAAGTTATATTTCTTAATTAAGCGTCTCAAATACTTGCCATAAGCAGATATTTTCAACTTATCTTTTAGGGTTGTATAGTTCACTAGGCTATTGCCTGCTACATATACTACTACATCAGGGTATACATTTTGTATCTGAGGAAGAGCAAGTAACATATAATGCAAACCTTTAATAGGATAATCGCCCTGACTCAAAAAGATAGAATGCTTTTGGCATTTTTCTGCGCTCCACTGACCTTCATAAAAATTCCCACGTAAGGTCTCATTCATGTGATAATAATTCACATTTGGATTCCATTCTTTGGTATAGTGACTGTCCCAAGCAGTCCTGCCTGTCACATTACCTGCCAGCTTTACAGCCTCTATCTCCATATTACCACGACGAACAAACTTCTCTTGCTGGCACTTTATGGTATCTTTTTTAAGAAAATCTCTTAAAGTAACCGAATTAACAACACTCTCTGGCATATTTGCAAAATAAGTATTGGCATACACGGAACATAGTCCCTGAATACTAATCAATATTCTATCTTTTTTAGGATACACCTTACACATAGCTAATGTATGTGGATATTCCGTTCCATAACAATGTACTAAATCTGGTTGAAACTTCTCTATAATGGTTTTCATACGCCCTTCTAGCGCTTCATCATACACATCAGGCCGAGTTGTATCTTCGTAGAATCCATAACAGGTAAGCACACTATTTCCAACCGTGATTTGTTCTTGCAAGCCATCTAATTCCTTTGATACAGGAAAAGCTACTGCCAGTTCTATTTGGTTCTCTGCCTGCCTTGCCAATACCACATCTGAAAGACCGCTCAACCAACCTTCCTTATTTGTGGCCTCCATATGCAAATGTTCTGCCACTCTGGGCAACATAATATTACACAACCAAAGTACTTTCATTGCGCATCCTTTCAGAACTATCAATAAAAACTAATTAAAAATCCAATTTAAATATGGTAGCAATCTTACATCCACTGCATACATACCCTTAAGCAACATTACAAAATAAAAGCCAAAGGCTCCAATCACACCCACATAACAAAGTTTCTTAAACCATCCATCTTTCATATCTGCAAGAAGGTTAGGAAGCAAGAATATTTGTGAAACAATCAAATAGTAACCAATACGTGATACCTCTGGAATAAAAGAACCACAACAATATACTACCAGTCCAGCTAGATTCAAGAAGAAATAAAAACGATTGGATAATACAAAAAGCTGGCGTTCCCTTTCCTCACTACTTGCCTCAGCCACGTTCTCAGCTATATTCTGATCGCATTTCATGCTCCTTCTATAACAAATCCCGCTAAATATCAACACACAGACGCATTTTCCTATGTTCACATAGGATACTTGCCCATTATCAAATATAGAATTCTCATAATATGGGTAAAAATAGAAGATAATCTCCCTATACAAATCCTGCCCAAAGATTAAACTAAGCAAGAGCAATCCACCCACTATATAATGCCAGGTTCGTAATTTAACAGAAGCCAACAACTTAGCCACTAAATATACTGGGATTACTATTATTATGGACTTGTGGAACATTGCTCCCATTAAAATCCATAAAATAAATTTACCATATTCTCCTCTCAACACATATTTCATGGAGAACAGGGCAATTGCCAATGCCAAATAATAACGCACTGAATTCAAACTATTAAAGTAATAGCCACCTGTCATTAGCAAAAACAGCGACAGCGCATAATAATTAGCCTGATCATGCAGTGCTTTCACAAAGAAAAATACTGTTATCAACGAAAACAACCCAAAGATAGGCAAGTATTTATCGTAACCAAACAACTCCTGCATCCAATACACAATGGTATTAAAGCCAATTTCAGAAGAAACATGTCTCTCTTGAGCTATTAATTTGAAATTATCTCGATATACCCAATAATCATTGCCTACTGCAATTCTGCAGGCAGACACTCCTGCCAGCAAACAATAGATTGCCACCTCTGCTACGGTATTATGCGCCTGTTGTCTCTGATATCCTCTATAGCTACCAGATGCATACCCACCTCGGATATAACCATTTACATAGTCCTTGTTTTGAATGTAGCAGGCAATCCATACGGTAATCACAGTCAGTAAAATATATACTAACGCACTACTTTCCATAGATTATCGCCCTTTTCCTTCTTTTATGCCCTCTTGCATCCACACAAAAGCCTGCTTTATTGTTACCGTCTCGCACATCTTTGATTTATGTGCCAATAAAAAGCGTAATGCAAAAGTAAGTGCCATTTTCCCATAGAGATAATGATATAATACTCCTCTGTCATGGAAAAATTTCTCATTATATCCACCAAACCAGGTGGATTCGGTAGTTTTTTCTTTTCCAATCATAACCGGAGCGGTGTACACCTTATAGCCTTTATCCATAAATTCCTTTAGAAATAAGCTATCCTCGCCATTACTATAGCGAGCGCCCCCTCCAAACAACTGGGAAAACATTACCCTAGATGCCAATAATGACTCTCTCCTTACCGCAAAACTAACGGCACCATATCTACCACAATTATACCAATGCACCCTCTTGCGTTCTGTAATGTAATAAGTTCTACGTTCCTCTTCCACTTCTATATTAAACAATATCATGTCAGCATTGGGATTCTGTTCAAATTCACGAACAATCAACTCTTCATATCCATCCACATACTGAATATCTTCATCAGAAAAAAGACAGATATCTCTATCTGCCCTCATTATGGCTTCGTTGCGGCTTTTCCCTATTCCACGTTCAGGAAAAGAAAAAAAGCGTACAAGTCCTCCGTTATATGTCATTTCTTCAGACCCTAAGCAATCACACTGATTAATAATCACCGCGTCCGAACTCAAATTCATTTCTTGTGCAATTTGTTCCATTGATTGGTTCATCACAGATGCCAATACTTGTACCTTCATACATCCTCCTAGACTACTTCAATCTCTTATTCACAGGTTGCGCAAAATAGTATGCATCTATCAGCATTTCATCTGCATTCCATAAAAGAACGGCTGTTATTTTGCAATCTTGCTGTTCCATATATTCCAATATATATTCTAATGGCTTTCCTACATGGCTGCCTGCTCTAACCACTAGCAACACACCATCTGCCTGGCGTAGCACTTCCCCTGTCTCAGGACAAAGTACTGGAGTTGGAGCCGCAAACCATGTGATATCACACATTTTCGCTTGTCCTTCCGCTTCTATAGTTGCATTATTTAATGCCTCAATCACTTCATTAGGATTCATCTCATCATCCACGCAACATACTGCGCAGCGCTTTTTATCTCCGAATAAATATGCGATATTAGCAGCCACTTCTTTTCTGTAAACAGTCCCTACACATGCCAATCCATAACGTTTACGCAAGGTAGCTGGTAACCAGATACTGTCATCTCCAATCTCTCGTAACAGCAATATTAACAATGTGAAAAACGCAGAAAGAACCGCACTCAACACAAATGCTCGCACTGGACGTACATCTGGGATCACTTCATATGCTTCCAGCGCTGGGTCAATTACCTTAATGGAAACGATTTCTTTAGTATTCTCCACGAACTCGTCTACCATAGCCAACTCTACAGCTTGTGCTATAATCACTGCCATAGTTGGATGATTAGTGGTAACAGTGGTTGCTGGCACACGCAAATCAGATGCTAATGTTGCAGAAATCATAGATTCTAACTCTGCATTGGTGTACTCAACATTACTGTCAAAAGCAATAGTAAGCTCTGTCAAATGAAGCTGCACCGCATCGATGAATTCTTTGCTGTCAACAAATGTGTTCCAGCTCATCTCATTGATGTAATACGCCCCTGCATCATTTGGGTCTATCACATACTCTACTTTATAAGTAGAGGTGGCAGCATACTCTTTCTCTCCACGAAGCATTATATTCTTCACATAATAACCACCACCAAACAACAAAGTACCTACCAGTGTAACCACCAACAATATATGCAGATTTCGAAGCATTCTTAGCACCGTAAGTCTCAAATCAAACGGTTCTTTTCCATAGCTGCAATTGCCCATAGCGTCTCTCCCTTATCTGTCCTGTTCGCTACTGTAATCCTCTTTAAATGCCGTTACCTGTTCGCTCTCTACGCCTTCTGTACTATCTGGCCAGAATAAGATTTTCAAGGTAAGCATCATTAGCTTAATATCCAACCACAAAGAATAGTTTTCAATATAATTTAAGTCTAGTTTTAATTTATCGTATGGTGAAGTATTGTATTTACCGTATACCTGTGCAAAACCAGCTAGTCCAGCCTTTACCTTCATACGGAATACAAACTCTGGCATAACCTCTACATACTGTTTAATAATCTCAGGTCTCTCAGGTCTTGGTCCAATAAAAGACATATCTCCACGAAGAATATTAATCAACTGTGGCAACTCATCAATTCTGCATTTACGAATAAATTTACCAATTGGAGTAATTCGGCTATCATTCTTCTGTGCAAGTCTTGCTACGCCATCCTTTTCCGCATCCGTTCGCATACTGCGGAACTTGAGGATTGCAAATTCTCTTTGATCTCTAGTACATCGAATCTGCTTGTACAACACTGGGCCACCATCATATAGTTTAATCACTATTGCTGTAACCAGCATAATTGGTGATGCAATAATTAACAAAATCAATGAACATACAATATCAATTGTTCTCTTGAAAAATCTTTGTTCCATTGACAAACTATACTCTCGCGTCAAAAGAATAGGTGAGTCAAATATGTGTAATTCCTCTGCGCCCAGAAGTATAACATCTGTTATTTTAGGCATTAGATATACTCGTATGGAATGTAAATAGCAATATTTCAAAATAATATTTCTATCTTCCATTGAAATATCCCATATAACTACTGCATTACATGCACCTGATTCATATTCTTCCATAATGCGTTGACAAATCGTATCAACACCTTCTCTAATGTGAATACAAGTTCCCACACTATACTTATCTTTTCTGCTTTCAAACTTCCCTACAATATCACTAATAGGTCTATCTCCGTGCACCAATAACAGCTTACGTGGTGGGAATATAGAATGATATATTCTATTCGCAATATTGGTATATATAATTACCGCCACTAACTGCTCTGCCAACATTATAGCAAACACTTTTAGCACAAAAGGTTGATGTGCCATAATAGAAAGCTCAACATAAATCAAAATATTAGCTAGAATGGTTGCAAACAGCTGAGAAAAAATAATTTCTACGTTTTTTAAATATCCCAAACGCATGCCACCATACATAATGGATAAGAACATTAGTAATACGCCATAGAATCCAATTTCCACCAAATGTCCTTTATAGCCAAAGTTACGCAAGTCCCATACCAAGCTATACTGAAAATGATTTAACCAATTATATGCAAAGATTCCGATTTCTAGGCTTAAACAAATTGCAGATAGCCCAATGTTAATCAGTCTCTTGGACGATTCCATTTTGTGTAATTTTTGTTCATTTGTTCTTGTTCGCAAGGATAGTTCCTCCTTTTTTTGCATTACGTTTTAGTATACCATATTTTTCATAATTGGTATACTCCTTTTACACTCTTCTTGCCACAGCATTCACTGCCCAAAAGCAAAAATGGTACGCACTGCTTATTATAGACATGCCCTCTGCCCTGCGATATAGATTCCAGATTCTACGAAGTGCCTCGATTTTATTAGAAGATAAAGACTTTCCTACTCTACGATATTTTACCAGGTTCTCATCCAAACCATATGCTACATATCCATTGCGAAGAACCTTCCACCACAAGGCAGTGTCCTCACTTTTTATAATTGGCATCTCCAACAACTCCTTAGAAATGCGGGTTGTGTCAAACATAACAGTTGTTGTGAAAATAGTGGTATTCTTCAAAGCCTCTTTATAGTTAAGAGTTTCTGGCACTTTTACTATTTTTCCTGTACCAACTCCCTGTTCATTGGCAAATTCATAACCTGTAAATGCAAATGCCGCTTCTTTTTCCTTCATAAAAGCAACTTCCTTTTCCAGCTTTTCTGGCATCCACAAATCATCTGCATCTAAATAGGCGATAAAGCGACCTCTAGCCTCTTGTAAGCCTCTGTTACGAGCTTTGGCCGCCCCCATATTTTCAGGTTGTTTAATGAGGTAAATACGCTCATCTTTAGTATATTCCATGTATTCCTCAACCTTTTGAACCGTACCATCTTTGCTTCCGTCTTCAATTAAAAGAAGCTCCCAATTATCATATGTCTGAGCCCTTACGGTATCTATTGTTTGTATAATATATTTTTCCACGTTATATACGGGAACAATAATACTTACCAAATCCTTTGTCATTCTTCTTCATTCCTTCCAAGCATCTGCACAATTTTACTGTGCTAATACCAAAAGATAATACCCTTCAATTATTTGCGCCTTTACACCCAATACTTCTTCCGCTTGTTCCACTGTCTCAGGCAACGCATTCTGAGGTAACAGAATATGCGTCACTCCCAGATTGGCAGCTTGCCTCAAATACACATCACCCTGCAATGCATGAACCTTCCCCTTTTCGTCCTGTATACTAGGATTGTATTCTCCCCATACTTCCACCTCAGACATATATTGATATAATTCTTCTATCTCTGGGGCATAAATATCATAGGAATATGCACCTAGATGAGCATCCCACATATCTCTTCCATACAGAAGCTTAATATCGCCGTCTACCACACGCACATAAGTCATAATGTTCTTTGGTGCCCACAAGCAAATATTGTCTACGTTTCCTCGTCCCTTAACCTGTTCAATCACAGCCTCTGCTAAGACCTTCTGCTCATTCTCTACACTATCCATAATAGGTGCTCCCATCCTTCCTGCTAGCACCAGGATTCCTACTACAAAAATAGCAAGCGCAACCTTTGCACCCATTTTCAATTGCTCAACATAATCCAAGTATCCTTCTACTAGACCAATACCTATAAGTAGGGTTACCGGTACCAGACTCCATATCCATTGATAATCATAAAATCTAGTCTGATACACCATTAGTACTGCTGCCGAAACAGGGAATATACAAACCACTACCATTACAGTGCCATATATAAATAACGCTTGTTTTCTTTGTGGCTTTTCTTTATGTGTACTTTTTTCCTCATTATTTTCCGTTTTGCCCACACTCTTACTCTGCCCAAACCAAAAGAGCATTATAATCGCCAGTACAAACACTACATATTTGCCTGCATCTATATAATTCTGCCAGCCCATCCAAGCATTTCTTAGGAGTTCTTGCATAACGAGCCCTCCCTTTTTCTATGTTCCTGCACTATTGTCACAAGATACATACCTGCTATCATCAAAAGGCTAACACCCATACCATAAAATGTCCACACAATACAAGCCTCTGCCAGCACACACAGTACTGCCAGTAGCCATTTTTTCCTAAGGCATAGACCGAGTGTATAGGGCAACAAAATTGCCGCACGAATAGTCACTCCACGATATCCAGCGTGCATCACGCCAAATCCATCCACGCCATACATGTAATCCCCCAGTAGAAAACACAACGCTACAATTACCATAAAAAGGCTTCTTGCCACAGCATTATCTGTCCAAAATATGCGAGCTAAAATGTGATAAGCCAAATAGCTTCCCAGCAGCACAAGCACAGGTACTATTTTCCATACGACTAATTCTGTATTCAAGCTTAGTATTTCACACAAAAAAGCATAAAGCGTTGGCAAACACAATATCTTTAATCGTGCTGGCACTCCAGAAATATATGCTTGTCCTGTTAAAGGGTTTACCTGATAAAAAGCATCTGTAGTTAAAATGCTCTCCACCATTTCCCCAGTTAGATCTCCACCAAGGTAAATCTCTTCTCCCACCCAAATAAGAATAATTTGGAGTAGCACCAGAAGAAAGAATAGTAATCTAACACCAATAAGTAATTTATTTTTTTGCTCCATCGCATCACTTATAGGTCTTATTTGTTCCTGCTTACCTTTTATTTCATTATCTACCACTTTATTTATTTTTTTCTTACGCCAGCCATACGCACCCATACAGATCATAAATCCCAATGCAAATAGCACAAGCACAATTTCAAACAACATTACACAACCAGAAAAAGACTGCCCGGTAAACATCGCTCCCAAATGAGCAACCTCGGCCAATCCAATCACTGCAATGCCCCCTATAAGGAAATAATCTTCTATATAATTTCCCTGCATTGACGTACTCCCTTTTTTTCTTATAGCATAGCATTTTAGCTAAAAAATAGCAACAAAAAGTGGCTGCACATCATATTACAGCCACCCGACAGTCTTACAATAAAAAGCTTCCCCTAGATTCCCTAACTTTACACCATTATTTTTATTTAAATTTTATTCTCTCAGTATTACATCGCTTTATAGTCCAAACGGACTTTATCTGCAATACGAGCAATGTACTCGCTATTGGTTGGACGATTCTTGCCAGATGCAATGGAATAGCCAAACATACTTTCAAACGTATCAACATTACCTCTAGACCATGAGACCTCAATAGCATTACGAATCGCTCTTTCTACCTTCTGATCAGTAGTTTTGAAACGTCTCGCAATAGTAGGATAAAGAAGTTTCGTAACACTACTTACCACTTCCATATCTCTACCAGATAGCAGAATCGCATCTCTTAGATAGTGATACCCTTTTAAATGCGCTGGCACACCTATGTCCAACATAATATTGGTAATATATCTCTCTAATTCGCAGTCATTTACAATCGCAATATCCATAATATGAATTCCCCTTTCATATGTCGAGTACTGCTCTCTACTGCCACTGTCGAGTTGAATTCTACCATATCTGTCGAAAAATGCAAATATTTTTTTATCGCACATATCGACAATTATTCTAATTCTTCTTTCACTAAATAAATAGGGCGATTTTTCACTTCCATATAGGCTTTCGCTAAATACTGACCAATAATTCCCATACAGAAGAATTGCACACCACTAGTCATCAAAATAATGCACACAAGGGATGGCCATCCTGATACAGGATCACCAAAAATCAGTTTGCGTACAATAATAAAAATAATCATTGCAAAAGCAATTACACAAAACAACACACCCATCACAGACGCTATCATAAGAGGCATAGTTGAAAATGCAGTAATTCCATCAAAAGAATATATCAACAGCTTCCAAAAGTTCCATTTAGTCTCTCCCTTTGCTCGCTCTACATTCTCATACTCCAACCACTTAGTATTGAAGCCAACCCAACCGAAAATTCCTTTGGTAAAACGATTATATTCCTTCATAGAAAGTATCGCATCCACCATTTGCCTGGTCATCAAACGATAATCTCTGGCACCATCCATAATCTCCGTTTTAGAAATCTTCTTCATCAGGCGATAGAACATTCTCGCAAAGAAACTACGAATAGGTGGCTCTCCCTTTCGGCTAACACGTCGGGTTGCAACCGAATCATACCCTTGTTCAATATAAGAAAACATTTCTGGCAAAAGAGATGGTGGATCCTGCAAATCAACATCCATCAATACCACATAATCCCCTTTCGCCTTTTCGAGACCTGCAAACATTGCTGCTTCTTTTCCAAAATTTCTTGAAAAAGATACCAATTTTACACGCTCATCACGCTCATGAAGCTTCTTCACTTCCGCAACAGTTCTGTCCTTAGAACCATCATCAATATATATCACTTCCAATTCAATCTGCTTTTCTTTAAAAAAAGGGTCATTTTTAATCAATTCTGTGTAAAATAATTCTACACTTTCTTCCTCATTATAACAAGGAACAATTACGCTCAAAAGACTCATTACTTTCTCCTATCGCATATCCACATCATTTAATATGTTTAGTATACTATTCCATGCCTCAATTCGCAAGTTAATTCGGTTTCGATAGACTTTTTTCGTATTTAGGAGTATAATGCGAAATGTACTTGTAGGTTTATAGATTTGGAGTATTTAAATGAATTTTATTAGCGAATTATTCAACAATCATATTTTTCTGACAGCAGCTGCTGGTTGGTTAGTTGCTCAGATTCTCAAGACAATCATTCACATTATTTTAAGCAAAGAGTTCAGTGCAGAACGTCTCGTAGGTAGTGGCGGTATGCCAAGTTCCCATTCGTCTACTGTGTGTGCTCTTGCAACTGCCGTATACTATGAGCACGGTGCAAGTGGATATCCTTTTGCTCTTGCCTGCATTTTTGCTATTATCGTTATGTATGATGCCATGGGTGTTCGTCGCGAGACAGGCATTCAAGCCAAGCTTTTAAATGACATCATCAAAACTTTTGAAGATATGGGTAGAAGCGAAATATCAGCTCATGACAAATTAAAAGAATTTGTTGGACACACCCCACTTCAAGTACTTATTGGTGCTATTCTTGGCGTTACTATAGCAATACTCATGTACATGTTATAGCATCAGTTTGGTCTGCATTACATCTTTTGCTCTTACATCATTAGCAGGCTCAAGGAAGGTATGACTTATTATGAAAAAGCTTAAATTAATTGCTATGCTAGTAGCAAGCGCAACACTTATGTGCGCCTGTGGCTCCACACAAAGCCCTATTATTTCAGAAAATGAATCTAGCATTAATACTTCTAGTGAAAAGGAATTATCATCAGTCGATGCTATACATCATGCAACAATCATAGAAGACGATAGCACTCCGCCTGCGGAAGGAATGGTACGTAGTCGTCTCACCAATGAATGGGTAGATGCGGACATCGCCAACACAAGACCCATTGCTGTAATGATACCCAATGAAAGTTCCGCAATACCTCATTACAATTTGTCAAATGCTTCCGTCCTTTATGAGGCAAATGTTGAAGGTCGTATGACTAGAATGATGGCTATTTACGAAGATTGGCAAGATTTAGAACGTATTGGCAATATCCGTAGCCTTCGTGCCTATTATGCCTATTGGGCATTTGAATGGGATGCTTTTATCGTACATTTTGGCGGGCCTTATTTCATTAACGAATTAATCGAGCAGCCTACTACCGAGAATATTAATGGTTCTGGTGGCGACGGTTCAGCTTTTTTCCGCACAACCGATCGTAATCAGCCTCACAATGCTTATGCCAATGGTACTGATTTGTTAGACACTATTCAAAAAAATGGATATAGCTTAGAATATCGTGGTCTAACAGAGGATAATCATTTTCAGTTTACCTCAAAAGCACAACCTAACACATTAGAACAATATGCCTCTGCTCAAGATGCAACCTACATTGACATGTCAGGGTGTTACCCACTCACTAGATGTTATTTCAAATATAACGAGAATGATGGTCTCTATTACCGTTCTCAATATTTATCTGGTGGACAAGATGAACCTCATGTGGACGCTGCTACTGGACAACAGCTCTCCTTCAAAAATATTCTTGTTCAAAATGTGAAATACGAAGAGCTAGGTGAAGGCTATCTAGCATTCCAGTGCCATGATACTACACGTGATGGTTGGTATTTTACAAATGGTAGAGGTATCCATGTAACTTGGGAAAAAACATCTGATTATGGCGCAACCCGATACTATGACGATAATGGTGAGGAAATTGAACTTAACACAGGCAAGACTATGATATGCATTGTAGAAGAAGGCGATAATTTCACTTATCGTTAAGCCAACAAACTTATTGTAAACACAATAATGCCCGACATTTTGCTTCCTGCTTACTAGCAGAGACATTTCAAAATGTCGGGCATTTTCTTATTTATCTATCGCCTAAACCAAGACGATTAATTGCAGAGAAAATAGCTCTCACGGATGCTCTAGTAATATTAGAGCTTACGCCTACACCATAGGTTACATTTCCTGTGTTGGCATCTAACAAATGGATATATGCTGCCGCTTGAGAATTAGCGCCACTCTGAAGAGCATGCTCTTCATAATCAAGAACCTTAATAGAAATCCCCAATTCCTCACACAATCCACGGCCAACAGCATCAATTGGACCATTACCCACAGCCTCAAAGAATTTTTCAACACCATGATTGGTGTATACAACCGTTACTCGAGTATCAAATGCAGTCTGTACTGTTCCACCTAAATCATCAATTCGAAGTCGTTTAAAGTGAATTGGCTCTTTCTTATCCAAGTATTCCAACTTGAACTGTTCCATAATCTCTTCTGGAGATACCTCTCCCTGCTTTTCAGAAATATTCTGAATCACATTCGCAAAGTCCTTATGCTTTGCTTTTGGAAGCTTGAATCCAAAATAATTATCCATAACAAAGGCAACTCCACCC
>CAZHEM010000009.1:0-35992 GCA_964531725.1 uncultured Acetatifactor sp. | reverse complement strand
TCTTTACACTTTGTATACAAAGGTACAAAAAAAACTAATGAACTTATTGTCAAGGAAGCATTCAACAAGCCTGGAATAATATTCGCCGTAAAATATGCATCCGCATATATAGATGTTCCAAACAGACTTGAAAAATACATTTCTCTAAGCAACGAAAAAATTTTCCCTAATACAATCAGTATAAATACTATTCCGCTGGTTTTTAATATGTTTATTTTCTTACTCATTCTCTACTCTTTTATAATGATAATATTCTTTTAATGCATTGTCTTTCTCTTTTCCCTTTAGATGTCCCAAATGCAAACTCTCTCTTTGTATCTTTTCAAAATAATCATCTGCAGATTTAATTACTCTCGCAGGTACTCCACCCACAATTGAGTTATCTGGTACATCTTTTGTAACAATAGAGCCTGCCGCAATTACAACATTATTTCCTATTTTAACCCCTGGCAAAATAATAGTTCTTACACCTATATAAACATCATTACCAACCTCTATCGGCTTAGTAATTTCTAAATCATTTATATATTTGCGAAAAATCAATGTTCCGCCATCATGCGTGATAAACAATACATCTCTGGTAATGTGAACATTATTCCCCAACGTAATACACCACGGTTCAGTGCCAAACATGCTATAAGGATCACCATAAATACATACTTTCCCTTTCATATTTACACCAATATATCTTGCATAGCCTTCATGGTTTATCTTCGCATATATTTTTTTCCATATATTACGTAATATTCGCATCTTTTTCTCCCTGTAAATTGAATTTTCTATGAGCTAATATCCAAAGCAAGATAACAAATGGGGTCGACATACATGCATCAATTCCGCTAAACAATTGGTTGTTAGCCGGTAAAAACACAAAAGCCAAACATAAGTTCGCAAACAATAAAATCGATACCGGATTGCGATATTTTAATATTTCATCCCACATATACGCATATAAATAACCCAAAACAAAAAATAGTAAAACAACTCCCATAAACGAAAGGTCTGATGCCAACCAAGGGAATATAGTGTTCCAACTCCGAAGTCCATTACGTCCAAATGCTTCTTCCATACGATACAAATAAGACTGGTAATACATATTATCGCATCCTAAGAACCTTGATGCAAAAACGGATAAAGCGTAAGAATTTCCTACTCCATAACACCATACAAACGGTAGTTGCAGACACAAAGACAAACCATAATAACCGCTAGATAGGTAACTTGTCAAAATAAGCGCTAAGCCAAAACCTATTTCCGCACCAAAGATTTTAAAAATTATATGCTCCGTATCAAAATAAGCCAATCCATCTGAACGATTAACATAATTTTCTGCAGTTAATCCAATGCTAGCAGCTCGACTTGATTGCATTATTGTAAACACAACAAGAGCAATTATGACGCACACAACACAACTTCCAATAATTACCCTTCTATACTTCGCAGACATATCTATCATCTTTATACCAGCTATTAGAATAAAGTAAACTAAAATATCCGCTAATGCTTTCTGTGTTCCATAACCAACTACATATATCCACACATAAGTACCCAAAAAAAGCCCCCAAAGTCCCTTAAACCAATAGCTTAACTTGGGTAAATAATATAAACCTAAGATAAAAGACACATTTCTAAAAAAAGACGTTACAAAACGTAATAAAATTGCAAAAGAATAACTGTTGCCATTAAAATTTTCTCTACTCGCTGCGTAATTTGCCCCTATGGATGTTACATTTAAAAGATTAGGGTTCATTCTATATAAGTCCCAAAACTCTACTAGACACGCAAATAAGGCTATCAGAATCGACGCTTTCACAAATCGAATCATACGTCTATTTCTTTTTTCTTCTAATTTTTTCGTAACATAAACATAGCTCGGCCTATGTCTTATTACAATAATTCTTCTATGGGCCAAGATATATCCACTTCCAAGCGCAAGAATGATTAAAATCATAAAAATAGTTACACGCCAATACTCATAACCGATATATTTCATTGGACCTATTATACTCAAAGAAAAAGTTAATCCCACATACAAGAGCACCAAGATAATAGGCAGCGAACGCATCTTTTTCTCAATTTTATTCATTACAGTTTCTCCAAAAAACTCTTCATCACATCACTAAAAGTATTGAAATAAAAGATATCATTTCCTTTACACTTTTCTTTCATATTTGTACACTGTTTATCTAAAACCAAATTCTTGATTTTTTCCGCAGCATGTTCTAAGTTATTCTGATTTACAAAAACAACCGTTTCGTCTTCTATTAAGTATACATCAATGTCGCTTGTTCTTGTAGTTATAACTGGCGTTCCACAACTTATACTTTCTGAAACCTTAGTAGGAAATCCTGCCATTGTCGATTTCTTTACATCTCGAAGTAAAATCGTAAAATCTGCTTCTTTAATTTTTTCAACAACTTCCTCGTTCTTTTTCATACCGCAGAAAGAAATCCAATCTCCCAAATAGGAAATCGTATCTTTCTTTTCAGGAAAAACAGACAAATAGTTCTGTTCATCAAGTCCATAATAATAAAAATGAAATTTTACATCCAACTGCTTTAAATGCTTCAACAGGTCAATCATAAGATCAACCCTATCCTTTAATACACTCGGATCTGCGATTTTTACTCCCTCTTTAAAAGGACTTCCCGCATAAACAAACTGTAATACATCCCCACATTCAGAGTTCAACCTCCCCAAATCATGTGTGGTTGCCAACGGTGGAATAACCACTGTCTTTTTACCGGCTTTTTTATAGTATTTTTCCAAATATGAACTAATACAAATAACTCCATTTACTTGTCTGTTAGCAATCACTTTTTGATACAATGTGTCAGCAGTTTTCGCAATATCAAACACTATGTTACCTGTTCTAGATTCCAACCAGTCTACGCAATCCGATAATACAAGTATATTTCTTTTTCTTGCCCACCTGCATACACCGCTAATAAACAAAGAAAGTCGTGGACTACCATAGCAAATAATGGCATATATACTATCTTTGTTTTCTTCTGCCCATGCAATAAAATTTAGCAGGATTTTCTTGTAATTAGTCCACTCCTTGGAACCTTTGGGATATGGATAGCTATAGTACTTAAATCCATCATACTCCTGTTCCGTTTCTTGTAAAGATTTCACGCTTTCCATATCACGTTTCATTCCCACAAAAACAGGCTCATATCCTATGGAACGCAACAACTTGCCATTACCATATACTCTCTTCCCAGATGCATTTCCAAATGGAAAATCAAAATTTCCTACATAAACTATTTTTTTCTTATCCATTGATGAATTTTTCCATTTCTTTTCTATACTTTTTACTTCTGAGGTCTCCCAACAAACGTGCCCCTATTGCATAGTAATTCATTCGACTCAGAAGCCATTTAATATCATGCTTCCCAAACTTGGCAGTAATCACTTTTTGAAATTGATCACGACGCAACTTTTCATATTCGTCTTTTTGCTTAATATCATTTATCAGCTCAGAAATTTCTTCCAGCTTGTCTCCAATATCATATGGCTCTATCCCATTCGTTCCAATGTAAAATCCCGTTCTTTTCTCATCCACAATCTGCCCGTTATCTACAGTAATCCCCCAAATAAAGCCTTTACGATTATCCTCGGTCAGCTCCACTTCAAGCTTTCTATTTATTGATACACACTTGTCAAAAATAGCATTTCCAAGGCTATAAGCTACCATAGATTCCCCTATCTTACTTACTCCTTGCACAATATGCGGATGATGTCCTGCAACAATCGCAACCTTGTCCTCTAATACCGCTTTCATCAACTGAACATGTTCATATGCGGGATAATTTGTATGTTCCATCCCCCAATGAAGTGAAATTACTGAAAGCATTCCTTCTTCTCTATCTTTTTGAAGTTGCGTATTCAGGTTCTCATATGTGCACAGATGAATACCTTCCCTACCTTCATAATGTGTACCATTGGCACTATAGCAACAGAAACCAGAAAACCGCAATTTGCAATCTTCATTATCCACTGCATAAGTTTTATTTCCTGCACCAAACCACTCAATACCTGCAGTCTCCAATGTTTTTATTGTATCTCTTAATCCTTGTAATCCAAAATCTGCAATGTGATTATTAGCTAAACTAACTGCTGTCACATTCAAGAATTTCAACAATTCTACATTGCAAGGATCTGCCTTTAAATGCATAGATTTACACACTAGAGATTTTTCTTTTGCCGTAAGTGGAGATTCTAAGTTTGCTATTACACAATCATATTCTGCCAGTGCATCTCTTAACCATCCTAATCTTTTTTCAACCTCATTAGATTGCTTTTTATCATATTGCCCTAAAAAAGCTATGTCTCCTAAAAATGCTATTTTCATTTTTTCTCCTGCATTTCATTCTTTATCAAGCTATATTTTCCGCTTTTTTCTTTAGCAATTTCGTCCACTATTTGTATTTCAAATTGCATATCACTTCCAAAGCGGTATTCCATCTCTTCTACAATTTTCTTCTTATCTACTTCAGTAAAATTATTTGTATCTACAACTATCTTAATTAAGATGCGGGATAAGTCACTTTGAACAAACTGCATATTTACGATAGAGTTAGGCAAACCTTTAATTACATCTGCCAAATGTGAGAGACTTACCTTGCCAAATTGCTTCGACATCAGATAATCTACTTTTCTTCCCTCAATACGTTTTACAACTGGAAAACAGCATCCACATTCACAGCTCTCTCCTGACATTTCCCACATATCACCGATTCGATAACGAATCAACGGAGTTCCATGGGTATTAAATCCAGTTACAAGCATTTCCGTCCCATATTCCGTCTGATACTCTTCAATGACACCCGTATAAAAATTATAATGTAATTTCCCACATCTACATTCCGTTATCATTGGAGCACCTTCTGAAGATGCATACTGATCTCTCACTGGACAACCAAATGCCTTTTCCATCGCATTTCGCTGATAAGGTAGCAATGTCTCAGAGGTTGTAAAAATCACCTTGGGTCTAAATTTGAGTTCAATGCTATTATTATTTACATAATTTGCTACTTCAAATATTGCAGATACAAAGCCGTTAATTACAACTGGTTTAAAACGGTTCAGACTTTCAATATAATATGGCAAATTTTCTTCCGTCATATTGAATGTTGAATACAACATTTGCTTTCGAAAATAATTGTATCTCCAAAAAATCTTCTCATTCTGCCCTCTTGATACAAATTGACGACCATTAAAAGATGCTCGCCTTTCTCCCTGTAAAATTCCATGCTCACTCTCCCAAAAGTGCAGATTCGCCATTCGTTCCTGCATATCCTTAAGGGTGTATCGTACTTCCAAAGATTTTCCTGTAGTGCCACCTGTATGTGACAAAATAGCAGCCTTTTTGTCAATAGTATAAATCTGTTCTAAATTCTCTCTTAAACATTCTTTCTCTAAAATGGGGAGTTTATCGATATCCTCTACTGATGCTATTTCTGAAAGATTGACATCCTTATAAAAATCCTTATAAAAAGCACTATTATTCATGGCATAGTTCACAAAGTTCAAAAAACGTTCTTTTTGCAGTTGTTTCATCCTATCCAAATTAGTATAATCCAATTCTGCTAATTCTTTTAGTGCTTGCTTATAAAATTTACCATATCTTTGACGAAAAAGACTTAATCCGTATAATGACATTGCGAGATTTTGAACTGCAATAGGCATTTTTTCATATAGCGTAAAAAGTGGATTTTTCATAAAATATCGTTCCTCATTTCTATAACCCTTTTATACTATAAGGATTATTCTATATTCAATAGTGCAATTACTCGCAATCATATAAATTAAATAACATTTTCTTTACAGATTCTCCTTATACCATTCAATCGCCAAAGCAATTCCCTTAGCAAAATCATACTCCGGATCATAACCCAAAAGTTTTCTCGCCTTACTAATATCTGCATTGGAATGCTTAATATCTCCAGCTCTGTCCGGTCCGAAGTTTGGTTCAACCTTCTTGTCCAAAGCTTGACAGAGATTATAATAGATATCAATCAGATACTCTCTTCCTCCATAAGCGATGTTGAATGCATTACCACCTGCTTCACTAGGCGCAAGGCATGCCTTTAAATTTGCTTCAATTACATTATCAATATAAGTAAAGTCTCTTGACTGTTTGCCATCACCATTTATAGTAGGCACTTCATCATTCAAAAGTAACTTGATAAATTTGGGAATTACAGCAGCATACATTCCATCCGGATTCTGGCGACGACCAAATACGTTAAAGTATCTTAATCCATAAGTATCCAAGCCATACAATTTCTTGTACAATTTTCCATATTCTTCATCTACACGCTTTGTCAGAGCGTAAGGAGAAAGAAGATTTCCTTCCTGACCTTCTACCTTAGGTAAGACAGGATGATCACCATACACAGAAGAACTAGAAGCATAAACAAACTTCTTGACACCATTCTGTCGAGCAGCTTCCATCATGTTCAGAGTACCTCTGATATTAATATCTTCATAAAGCAAAGGCATCTCAATACTTCTAGGTACACTTCCCCATGCAGCCTGATTTAATACATAGTCCACACCTTTGCAGGCTTCCATACAAGCATCCAAATCACGAATATCTTTCTCAATAAAAGTAAAACGAGAGTTATTCATAAATGGCTCAATGTTCTCTTTCTTTCCAGTAGAAAGGTTGTCCATACATCTGACAGTATAACCCATCTCCAAAAGTGCCTCGCAAAGATTTGTACCAATGAAACCAGCACCTCCGGTTACCAAAAACACACTATCTTTATCAAACTGTAATTCTCTATACGACATAACGTTCTCCTTTTAATCCTTCTTTTCTCGTGCCGGCACTCCCATCACCATGGTATCTTTAGCAACATTCTTGGTTACTACACAGCCCATTCCTAAAATTGCATTATCCTCTACTTTTATCTGATTTCTTACCATCGCAGATGCCGAATATACGTTTTCGCCAAGACATGAAGATCCATACAACCTTGTTCCTGTAATCAATACTGCATTCTTGCCTACAACCACGTTATGCGCAATAAAGCAATTTGCATCAATACGGCTTCCTTCGCCTATAGTTGTGTCATCTATCGTACCTCTGTCCACAATAGTATTCGGCCCCATGTATACATCATCTGCTATCTGAACACCGCCATAATGCTTTATCATCTTTCTATGATGGGTTTCATCCTCCGTCCATCCAAATCCATCATGCCCTAAGACACAACCGGATTGAATATCACAATTGGCCCCTATTTCTACGCGATTGATTATAACTACATTATTCCATACTCTGGTATTGTCACCAATTACAATGTCTCCATCCAACACACAATTACATCCGATTGACACATTTTTCCCTAATTTTACATTTTTCCCTATATAGCTACCACTTCCAATTCCTGGTTCTCGGTCACTATCTCCATAAAATCTTTCAATAATATCAAAAAATATTTTTTTAGACTGCTCAGCATACAACACATTAGGCGCATCCACTTTCAGACCCTGTTGCGCTATCACAAATATTTTTTCACTCAAATCATATTGATAAGCCAATTCATTTTTTGCCCAAGTAAACGTACCTAGTTTATAGTTTTTTAAAGACGAAAATCCTTGCACTTCTACATTGTTATCGCCAACAAATGTATATTGCAATCCATTATCATCCAGATATGCCAAGATTTCTCTAATACAAATTTTATTCATTTATAATTTTCCCTTTAATTGATCAAAAATTTTCCATTCACCTTCAATGGTTTCTAAAAGTTCTGCTCTCTTTTCAGCTACAATCTCACGAAAACAATCTACGTGTTCTGCACCCTCTTGCGTCCATGATAAGGGATGAACCAACAATTGGATTTTGTCATACTTTTCAAAACTTTCCGCATTCGGAATTCCATACTTCCATTGATGATTTGAATCTGCAATATATTTTACAGGCAACGCTTCAGCCGGATTATCTGTAAGTGCAAAAAACTCTTTTCCATACATATTGATTAATCCGTCTACTTTGATATCTGCTTCCAAATGTGCGCGCAACGGCCTATGAAAAGAAAAACGATCCACTGGCATCCCAAGCATTAATGCCAACATATCCGCTTGCACCCTGATATCCTTTTTTACTTCCTCTATATCTTCAATGCCATTTCTATGGTAATGAAGACCAATCTTATGCCCATGAGAAGCCATCTCTCTAAGCATTTTTATATTTCTGGCTGAAAAAGCATTATATGAATTATTAGTAAATTGGACTAAAAACGATGAACATATACCGTTTTTAGTTTCTACCCTTGCTAAGTTATATGCCCGTTCAATTGAAAATTCTATATCGTGTCTCAAAACAATAAACTTATCTGAATGTAAAGCCTCTGCATAATCCATATATTTTCCACTTGCCTTGATTTCAGACAACATTTGTTCATATTGAGCAAAACAACAATCTTCTTTACTAAACATCACTTTCTCCTTCTATAATCGCCAATACATATATCCATCTTCTTCAAATACTTCTTTGCTATATATTCCTTTTAAGTCAAACAAGATTTTTTTCTCATTTTTAAACAAAGAATCAAAATAAGACTTGTCCATACCTATAAACTCATTATGACTTACACATACCACTATTGCATCTACCTGTTCTACATCTGACATTTCTACAATATCAATGCCGTATTCCCTCTTAGCCTCTTCCTTCTCCGCGACAGGATCTGCAACCACTGTAGCCACACCATATTCCTGCAACTCATTGATTATATCAATAACTTTTGTATTTCTTGTATCTTGGCAATTTTCTTTGAATGTAAATCCTAAAATCGCCACCTTGGCACGGGAAATTGTTACGTCTGCCTTAATCAGTTGTTTTACTATACTCTCAGCAATATATTTTCCCATATCATCGTTAATTGTACGTCCTGAAAGAATAATTTGTGAATGATATCCCATCTGCTCTGCTCTATAAGTTAAATAATATGGATCCACTCCAATGCAGTGTCCTCCAACTAATCCCGGATAAAATTTCAAGAAATTCCACTTTGTTCCGGCAGCTTCCAATACAGACTTTGTGTCAATTCCCATCTTATGGAAAATGATTGATAATTCATTCATAAAAGCTATATTAATATCTCTCTGGCTATTCTCTATAACCTTTGCCGCTTCAGCAACCTTAATATTTGCCGCACGATGAACACCTGCTAATGCTACCAATTCATACGTTTGAGCAATAACATCTAACGATTCTTCATCCATTCCTGATACTATTTTTACAATATTAGATAATACATGCACCTTATCACTAGGATTAATTCGCTCCGGTGAATATCCCACCTTAAAGTCAACACCACATTTCAATCCACTTTCTTTTTCTAAAATAGGTACACAAACCTCCTCAGTAACTCCTGGATAAACTGTACTTTCATAAACTACAATAGCTCCCTTGGTCAAATTACGTCCTACAATTCTACTTGCACTTTCTACAGGGAACAAATCTGGGGTATGGTCAGATTTGACAGGAGTAGGGACTGCCACAACATGAAACTTTGCCTGCTTCAATAGCGTTTCATCACAAGTAAACACCATGCTTGTCTCACTAATTGCCTGGTCTCCCACTTCTTTTGTTACATCTATACCGTCCTTATATTTTTTTACCTTTGCTTCACTTACATCAAAACCTATTACATCCAATTTCTTAGCAAAAGCAACCGCCAAAGGTAAACCTACATACCCCAATCCTACTACCGACATTTTTTCTTTTTTCTCTAACAACTCATCATATAAACTCATCTTGCGCTCTCCTTTAGTATATTATTAATTGTTTCAATATATTTTTCTATAATTATTGTTCTGGAAAAATGCTTCTCTACATATTCTCTTCCCTTACGTCCCATATTTTCCATCACTTTACAATCCATATCACAAAATTGCAGAATACATCTTATCATATCATCTGGATTATTCTTTTCAAATCCCAGACCTGTTTCACCTTCTATATAAGTTTCTCTGCATCCCGGAATGGTTGTCGCCAACACAGGTCTGCCACAAGCTGCTGCTTCAAGGAGTACATTTGACATCCCTTCAGCATGAGACGGCATAATAATAACGTTACTCTCTTTCATGTGATAGTGAATATCATCTTGCGTACCATAATAAGTTAATCTGCCAGCCTCCTGCATTCTCTTCAGTGGCTCTTCATATTGCTTCTCACATTCTCCTATAATTCTAAATTCAATTTTCTTCTGCATTTCAGAAATCCTATCAATTGCTTGCAGAAGTTCTGACGCGCCTTTGATAGGAACCAATCGTCCCACATAAGTAATCCTTATCTTATCATACATTTTATATTCTTCATATGCATTTTCTGTTAAATTAACACCTGAACCCGGTAGTAATTCACATTTATCCACCAATTTTCTCTCACGAAACAATTTGTAATGCGTATCGTTTTGAAAAAATACCATAGCTGCGCTTTTTAATACAAATTTGTATATCTTTAAGATCACTTTCCCTAAAAGACTATTATTGATTAGAATCGGCGTCAATCCAGTTATATTCACAATATAAGGAATCTTCTTGTTGCGACAATGCCAACCTGCATACAAACTCGGTTTTAATGTGTATAACAATACAACACTAGGTTCCACTTCCGCAATCAACTTCTTATATTGTTTAAACAATTGCAATTCTTTCAATACATTTTTCGTCGAACGGTCAAACTCCAATGAGTGGAATATAGCACCTTGCTTTATTAGTAATTCAACATAGTCTCCTTCCGGAACCGAAAAATGTACTTCATATTCCGCCCCCAACTCTTTTAACAGCTCTTTACGAAATTTATATAATCCCACATCGCTATTACCTAACACTAATACTTTCTTCATAGTTTCCTCCGGAATTATCACATTTCACTTGTCATCCCTTAAATTCTTCCATTGTTACCGATGTATCACTGGTAATTCCATCTCTTTTTAGTACAACTTTTACTGTATTCAATATGATCTTCACATCTCCCCAAAAAGATATGCTTTCCACATACTTTACATCCCACTCAAACTTCTCTTCCCACGAAATACTATTACGACCGTTTACTTGAGCTAATCCTGTAAAGCCAGGTCGTACCTCATGCCTACGCGCCTGTCTCTCATTGTAAAGAGGCAAATAACGAACCAATAACGGTCTAGGACCTACGATACTCATATCACCTTTCACAATATTCCATAACTCTGGAAGTTCGTCCAAGCTGGTGCTCCTCAATATTTTTCCAAATTTCGTGAGTCGTACCTCATCAGACAGCAATTCACCATTCTCATCTCTCGCATCGGTCATAGTACGGAATTTGTATAGTTTAAATATTTCACCATTCAATCCAGGTCTTTCCTGCTTGAAAATCGCAGGTTTTCCTAATTTGAGTCTTACCAAACACCAAACAATTAGCAAGATTGGACTAAGTAATACCAATGCTAATAATGCCAAAACGAAATCCATTATACGTTTTATAAAACACTCGTAAATACCTCTTTTTCGTTCCATATCAACTCTCTTGTTAAATACTCTATTATTTGCTTTCTATTTTTCAGAACACATTTCTTTTGCTGGAACACCCACATATGTTGCTGGTTTATCCAGGTTCTTTACCACAACCGCACCCGAACCAACCATACACTTTTCACAAAGCACCAAGTTGTTATTTACTATTGCTCCTGCACCTATCCAAGTCTCATTTCCAACAGAAACTGTGCCAGCCAAATGTGCTCCCACCGAAACATGCACATAATCCCCTAATACACAATCATGATCCACCGAGGCGCATGTATTAATAATACAACCTTTTCCGATTCTACACTCCGAATTAAGTACTACTCCGGCCATAATTACCGTTCCCAATCCTACTTGCACATTAGTACCAATCACTGCATCCGGATGAATCAGAGACACTAGATTAGCCCCCTTTTTCTCTAATTCTTCCATAAGCTTTCTACGAATTATAGGATTTCCAATTGCCACGAAAAAATCGACTTCTTCAAGAAAATCATCTACCTTATTGGTCTTTCCCAGTACTGGAATCCCCATACACTCATCTATCGATGCGTCATCTAAAAAAGCTATGTCCCGATACTTTCCAGCTACTTTTACTATATCAGCAACAACTTTCCCATGACCACTTGCACCAATTATTACAAGTTTTTCCTTATGCATCAAAACATCCTCTTATAATCTCAATTATCACATCTTGTTGTTCTGCGGTCATCTTATTATCACTAGGTAGACACAATCCTCTTGCGAAGATATCTGCTCCCACATCAACGCCCGCACCGGCAATATATGCATTGGTTCTGCCACGTCCATCGCCTTCTCTTGTAATAAATGGATTCATACGATACATGGGTTGCATATGCATAGGTTTCCAAATCGGACGGCCTTCTGCATTGATTGCTGCAATCGCTTCCAATATCTCTGTAGGACAAGACTTACCAGGTTCCGAAATGTAGCATGCTTCATTATCGCTTCGAACCTGTTTGCACATCGCATCTTCATTAATCAATAGACAGGACAACCAATAGTTTGGTTCCATTATCTCTTCGTCGAATGGATTCATAGTAACAGGCAAGTCCTTAAGGCCTTCCTTATATCTCTCATAGATTGCTTTCTTCTGCGCAATATGTTCTTCCAAATAAGGAATTTGGCCTCTTACCACGCCAGCTATTACATTGCTCATACGATAATTGTATCCCACTTCTTCATGCTGATACCAAGGAGCATTTTCACGGCTTTGTGTGGACCACTTACGCACTTTATTTGCAGCCTCTAAATCATCTGTTAATAACATTCCACCCGAAGAACCAGTAATAATCTTGTTACCATTAAAGGAAATTGCATTATAAGTGCCAAATGTACCGGTTTGTTGCCCTTTATATGTAGCACCGAAAGATTCCGCTGCGTCCTCTATAATAACTGCACCGTATTTGTCCGCGATAGCACAAATCTCGTCAAACTTTGCAGGCACGCCATATAGGTTCGCCACAATAATCACCTTTGTATCCGGATACCTCTCAAAGGCTTTCTCCAACGCAACCGGATCCATGTTCCAAGTATCATATTCGGTATCAATAAAGATAGGTGTTGCTTTCTCATAAATAACCGGATTCAATGTAGCAGCAAAGGTCATATCCGTACAAAAGACATTGTCTCCTGGTTTCACACCTGCAAGTTTTACCGCCAAATGCAATGCTGCCGTTCCGCAAGAAAGTGCCACAGCATACTTACATCCCGCCTTCTCACACACTTGTTGTTCTATCACATCAATATTCTCACCAACTGTAGACATCCAGTTGGTTTCATAAGCTTCTTGTACATACTTAATTTCTTCTCCATGCATGGTTGGAGAAGAAAGCCATACTTTCTTTTCAAATTTTTCCATTGTTATCCTCGTTTTCTACTATGCATTGTTTTCATCTGGTACATAAGTAGGAACAATTTCCTTCACAATCGTTCTGATATCAGTGCTTTCCGACTTAGACGCTTTATCCAGCACTTCTAACTGCTCCTCGAACTTCTCCACATCAAATTCAATAGGTTTACCGATGAATATCATCTTGTTAGCAGTCTGCTTTAGCCCCTCTTCGCTCATCAGAAGTTCCTCGTACATCTTTTCACCAGGACGAAGCCCTGTGAACTTAATCTCTATTTCCTCACCTACCTTGTAACCGGACAATTTAATCAAGTTGGTTGCCAGGTCTACAATCTTCACCGGTTCTCCCATATCTAAAACGAAGATTTCTCCGCCCCTTGCATAGGCACCTGCCTGTAGCACCAAAGATACCGCCTCAGGTATGGTCATAAAATATCGAATGATATCCGGGTGGGTAACAGTTACCGGTCCCCCTTCCGCTATCTGCTTCTTGAACAAAGGAATTACGCTACCATTACTACCCAATACATTGCCAAATCGTACTGCCACAAAATTAGTTCGGGACTTCTGGTTCATCATCTGTACTACCATCTCACAAAGGCGTTTTGATGCCCCCATGATATTGGTTGGGTTTACCGCTTTATCTGTGGAAATCAGTACAAATCTCTCCACACCGTATTTATCTGCCGCCTGAGCAGTCTTGTAAGTACCCATGACATTGTTCTTAATTGCCTCATTTGGGCTAGTCTCCATCAAAGGCACATGCTTATGAGCCGCCGCATGGTATACTACATTAGGGCGATATGTTTCAAATATTTTACTAATACGCTTAGCATTACGTACAGACGCTATCAGTACCACCATATCCAGTTCAGGATACTTACGTACCAACTCCTGCTGAATCTCATAGGCATTATTTTCATAAATATCTACAATAATTAACTGCTTAGGAGCATGTCCTGCAATCTGCCTACAAAGTTCACTTCCAATAGAACCACCACCGCCGGTTACCATTACCACCTTACCCTTTAGGGAATCCAACACTTCTTCTATATTAATCTTAATCGGATCTCTTCCAAGCAGGTCAACAATTTCCACCTCTTGGAGTCTGGACACTGATACATCTCCGTTAATCAACTGATACATACCCGGCAGAGTGCGCAACTTACATCCCGTCTCCTTACAAATATCCAAAATCTCCTTACGGGTCTGTACACTGGCAGATGGAATTGCAAAGATAATTTCATCGATACTATACTGTCCTACAGCATCCATGATTTTATCCCTACCACCTATAATGGGAATACCTCTCATAAACTTGCCATGACAACCAGAATGGTCGTCTACGATGCATTTTACCTGTAAATTCAGGTATTGGCTACTCTCTATCTCTTTTAGAATGACATTTGCTGCCGCACCTGCGCCAATCAGCATTACATTGGTCTTATTCTGTTTTCCCGTCAACTCGTGACGTTTTGAATTCACCAAGCGAAGCAATCGGTAACTAAATCGCACCATACATGTCATTCCAAAGAGAAAAAACCAATAAATCACATAATAACTTCTAGGCATCCGAAGCCCTGTAGCATAACAAAATATCATCTGTGCTACTGCTGCACAGCTGGTACCAAACATAATATTTATCAGTTCTGTTGCACTGGCATAACGCCACACACTCTTATAAAGCTTCCACAACGTAAAAAACAATATTGTCAGTGCAATATTAAAAGGAAGAATCTGTCCAAATTTCTCCAAAAAGTCCTGTGGAATCTCCGAAAACTTGAAATCAAATCTTACATAAAGGGCCGCAAAAGAAGCCACAACAATGGCCATTATATCCAGCAGTACCAATGCCAATATTCTAGTTATAGGAATTTTTAGAAAATCATTGTTTTTTTTCATCATTTATGGCCTCTCTCTGTTTGTATACTTTAATGGATTGTTATATAATCTTCCACTTACGATAAAAGAAAATAAATATCATCATTACCTTTCCAATCAGGTCACGAAAGTTCTCAATCCAACTCTCTAACATCACATAATCATCTAATTATACTACTCCTAAATTTATTGTGCAACCCAAAAAGGGGCACTCATAGGTTCCAATTCTTGTTATTTTGCACAAATTCGACTTATTTTGCTTGTTAATGTAGTACAAGGAATAGTATTCATATTACTTATTATTCCCATGAACAAAGGAGTCATGCGTACCAAACCACTCATTCCTTACCTCCGAAAAAGCGTCCTCCTTCGCAATCGCCTTCCACAGTCTAACACCTTCCCCACATTCCCCTTTCATCCTTATCCACATCTGGTAAGAAAGTGCAACGCACGCTTTACGCAACGCGATAGTCTCTTTCAATTGGCGTTCGTCAGCTAGGAAGTCAGCATAGTGTGTTGCTTTTTCCATTTCTTGCAGTGCTTCATCCAGTCGCGCCATTATCTCCTCTGTCATTGCGCTACATCCAACATATAACAGGTTATGCAATATATACAATGCTGAGAGTAAACCTGAACGTTTTCTGGTATATACCACTTGCACTAACGTATCAAGTAACATCTTACTACTCTCCTCTTGTGGATATTTTACAATGTGTGCATAGGCTGCCTGCAGTGCATCTACTGTCCACTGATTGTTTACAGCATAGATTTGCCTCTGTATCTGTGGGCATACTTCTTCTCCACATATCAATACTTCCAATTGGAGCGTGCCTACTCCCACTGCCTGCATTTCAGTAAGCATAACAGCTATTTCTGCCCGCAGTTCCTCTCTTACCGTTCTCGAAATGCTGTTGTACACCTCTGCCAGAGTACTCACCATTTTACACGCACGGATACGATACTCACGCTCTACATCTTTTGAAATTGGATGCGCAAGTCTATCCTTCAATACTTGCCAATAGCAGAGAGCATCCGTGAAAATCTGTTCTACCTCTTCCATCGTCCAAAAGTCTTTTTCCAAAGCTCCCGCAAGTGCATGCAGTTCATCCAGATAGCGTATTTCTCCGAATGTGATATTGCAGCCCTTCTCCGCGCCCAACGTTTTCATCAAACCATTCTGCAACAGGAATGCCTTAATAGATATGGCTGGTACATTTTCTCCCGCATACGGAAGTTTCACATAAGCCCACACATAGCGGTTAGGCATATCAGGAAGAAGTGTTTTCTCATCTAATCTGCTCCATACGAGTTCTCCTAATCGTTGCTTCTGTCCAGCATTCAAAAGCCCCAAATCATCAAGCAGCTCCAGTCTAGCAACCTTGGTTCGCCACTCATATACTGTATTGGTCTCCATTTCCAACAGTTCTTCCACCTGCTCTGGCTCCACTCTGCACAAGTCACGCAGGGAATCCAAATCTGTTTTGCGAAAATAGTAATCAAACAAGTCCATTGCCGTTCTGTGTCCCCACATCACCGAATGCTCGTATATTTTTGTGTTAATGAGAACCCCTAACATCTCTGCTTTCGCTTTTTCAGATATCTGATTCATAATCCCCACTAGGAATAAGTCCATGCGGTTATCTAGTACCAAACCTTCTGTCTCCATCAGCTTTTTCACCAACAGTAATACTTCCTTTTGCAAGTATTCCGGACAACGGCTCACGTATCGTTTTAGTAATTCTGGCACATTTCCTTGAATTGCACGATAGATATGCCCTACCGGTTCTTTCTCTGCCAGTTCTGCCAAATTCTTTTCCAAACAATCCATCAAATAACGGATTTCGTCAACAATCTCTTTGGGTGGCAGCGTTACTAAGAGGCGTCTGTTTACAAGCTTCTTGCAATTAGCACTTTTACTTCCTCGCACCAGCATAAATAGAGCAAGATGTGTATTTAACCGAAAAAGTGCACTTATCCAGGGCAATTCCATAGAACTCATCAAGGTAACGCGGTTGATTTCCAGTGGCAACGCCAATGCATCCAAGATGCGATACAAGTAGTAGCTGTCCGTCTCCATTCTGCCACCTCCTAAAAGAGACGTGGTCTCACGATTCAAGTCAAAGCTTTCTTCTACTTCATATTTCTTTACATAGCTATCCAACAGTTCACTTTTTACTTTGTTCACAATATGTTGCCAATCAAATAAGTCCTTATGCGCCTCTATCTGCTCTACTATTTTGTTAATTTGCTCCTGCTGTTGTTCGTACTCGCCTTCTTCATGGGCGTATCCTTGTAGCATAAGGGATTCCAACTGCAACATAGCAACACGCATAGTCTTTAGAAACAGGCAATATTGCACGTTGTCCTCTTCCTGCAATCGAACATCTATATCCTGTTTCAAGCTCTCCAACCGTTGCATGGCTTCTTGTACCTCTCCGCATTCTGCCAGAATTCCTATGCACTGTAGTCTGAGCGCATACTGATTCTTAGAGATGTTCCATTGCCGTATCTCACGCAAAGCCTTAGGGATGTCAAACAATGCAAATGCCTGCTTAATCGCTTCCAGTTTCAGCTCTTCTCTTAGTTCTTCTTTTTGCTCTTCTGCTAGTTCCGAATAGGCACTTAGCTCTTTTTCCAATGCTTTACAAACAGCATTCCAGTCCTTTCCCTTTCCATCTTCTCTATATTCCCGCAGCAACACTTGTCCAATGTAGAACCAGTGCATGAAATATTCGTTTTTCTCTTCTTCCTTCCATTTTTCCAGCATGGATGCGCACTCTTGCCATACATTTCTCACATTTGTTTGCACACGCATATCATACAGAAGCATGCCTTTTTCACAACGCCATACATACTCATAACAAAATTCCAATCGTTCTTCCAAAGATACTAGGTCTAATTTTTGCAACAAACCATTTTCCTGCGTATTCCACGCCAATGTCTGGTGCACCGAATACGGCATGATATACCAACCAGGATATGCCTCTCTTTCCTGTCGCCACATTTTCGTCAATTGCAATATTTCCTCTCGTTGCTCCTCTGCACTTGCCCAGATACCCTTAACATGCACGCCTTTTAATTTCCATTCCACCGCTATCTTATCACTCTCAGTGGCATTCTCCCATCCATTATGGCGCACTCTGTCTGCCTGCTCCTGACGCGGACGTCTCCCTGCATCCTCATAATATTGTAGCAGAATCTCGTCTATGCTACTGCGCAGCATATGTATCTCCTGTGTCTGCTGCTCCAACTGCCCCAAGGTCTCTATGGAGTTATCATAAGTTTGTCGCACATAGTTACGTTGCATAAGCTCTGCAAAAGCCTTTTGCATATCTCTTCTGACAATATCTACAAAATGCTTCTTACATTTCTGCTGATTGGCTATAGTCAACGCACTTTTCCCCAAAACGTCATCCAAATAACTCTCCAGCGTTGGAATCCACGCAAATTCATCCACTTCATACATCGCATCTGCCAGTTGTATCATATTTTCCCGTTCAAACACAATAGCGCGCAATTCACTTTGCTCCGTCTTGTCATATTCGTAATTACTTATGAATTCTCCTGCTTCCACGAAGATATTCTCTAAGACCTTTTTATCTATCAGTTTCTTAACAACTCCGTTCACAATATTGAGCCCATTTTCCTGCAATTGTGATTCTAATGTTGTTATGATGTTTTCACTCATTAGCTTCTCCTTTCACACAAGACAGTAAAAGCTACTCACACGTCCTGTTGTGAATAGCTTTTTACTCTTTACATATCTGTCTTACTCATCCAAATATCTCTTCAATTCCTCTACCAACTTATACACTGTTGTTCCAGGATCATATTCGGATGGTTTCATCTGTTCCGCATCATATCCTGCCATTCTTCTTTTGGCATTCCTAATCGCTGTATTTACACCATCAAATTGGTTTACCATATCATAGATTTCTTCATAGTTCTTACGATATTCCCCATCACCTAATTGGCACTTCGCAAATATCTCATTCAACTTTTTATTCCATTCATCACGATGCAATGCTGAATCACTGTAATGAAAATGCAAATACAACCAATATTCGAATGCCTGATTACTCCAGGCCACCTTATAACCTTTCTCTTGTCCGTCTTTTATTGCTTGGTCAAAATCATCAAAATCGTCTTTATCAAATACCACCCATATATTTTGATACATTATCTTTGCTTTATTAACTAGTTCATCTGTCTTTTCTATCAATTTACCAGTGGCACATCCTTCACCATGTATATCAATTTGGGGCAACTCTACAACCTCTACAACTCCTCCCATTTTCTCTTGAATGAGTTTCTGTATTCCACGAAGATACAATGGTTCTGTTCTTTCTCCTTCTGTAACAATTAGAAAGGAATTGGCCTTGGGTTGTTTGTAGGCATGTTGTCTCTTTTTACGCTCTTCTCTCCTTTTCTTGAATAAGTCATCACTTCCCACTTAATCACCTTCTTTCATAGTGAATTCCGTGATACGTGGAATACCTCCATACACGCCAGCCAAATAATCCTTCTCAAAAGAGGCATCAGATCTCACTTTGAAGTCTGAAAGTGCAGACAATTCTGAATATCCATACTCATCCTTTTGTACAAACCAAATTTGGTCTCTACGGAAAAACTTCTTGTCCATTAGAGTCGTATCATGTGTCGTATAAATCAACTGCCCTTTTGAATCATTATTGTAGAACAAGTCAATAATAAATTTTAAAAGCAACGGATGGAGTTTAACGTTTAACTCATCCACAAACATAGACTTATTGAATAAAATAGCCACCCTCGCGTATACATAAATAATAATACTTTTAATCGTACCTTCCGATTCATTCAACAAATCCATCTGGTAGTCTTGCCCATCTCGCCCCTTATGGATAGTATAAAATACCACATCTTTATCCTCGGAATCGTATTCGATATCCTTAATCCCTGTGTCAATCGCCGACAAGAATTTGACCAAATCCGCTTTTTCATTATCAATGACTTTTGGTAAGATATTTGCCATTTCTTGGATATCGTTTCCAAAATTAGAATCTACGACCAATGTGTCCATGATTCCCTGATAAACAGTTTTAAAAACATCGCTTTTCAAAATTAACTTATTAAAGAAAGACAATACTAACGTCTCCTCTGGAATCTGTTCTTTATAAAGGTCGCATTGTTTTCTAACAGACGCTCCAAATTCCACTTCGTTAAAACTTCGTTCAAAAACAATAGTCGTTCTGTTTGTTGTAATGCTTTTCTTATATAACCATTCACTAACGATACATTCATCATTATATTCAAAACCATACTTGTATTCATAGTCTCCCCAAATTCCAATAATCTGAAATTCCGAGTTATTTACCTCATTTTCAAAAGAAAATGGATAAAAATATTTTGAAATTGCCATTTCTCCTGTTTTTTCAACATTGTTAAATGACTCACGAATAATGCTCTGAAAATATCCCATAGCACAATATAAATTAGATTTTCCACTCGCATTGGCTCCGTAAATGGCTGCTACTCGTAGGAACTTTTCCTTAGTACCAATATCAATTAAATTATATTCATGTTCTTTATATGCGTTAATTGCCGTCATATCCAATATTGTCTCTTCCCTAAAAGACAACACATTTTTAAGCATAAATTGTACTAACATTCCATAGCACCTCCTATAGTATATAATATATGTTTTTCACTTTATTATGTCAATATTTTTGTGGGTTTTTCACATTTTTCCCGTTGTAGTATCAAAAATTGTTTTCCCATGTTATTACTCCCCACTTTTCTCATCTCCGTTCTCCCCCAAAACAACCCTCTAGCCTTTCTCCCCCATCTGCGGTATACTTATACTATAGTTTTATCGTTGTTCTATTTCACAAAGGATGTGATACTATGCATGTACAGATTTTTTATGGCGTAACATTCGCTATTTCTATGTTAAATCTATGGCTTTTCTTATCTATTAGGGTGCGTCAGACCAATGTCTATTATCCTGCCATGTTTATTTTAATGGTAATCTCCAACGGCGGATATTGGACTCTGGCACAGGCACAGACGGTAGAGGGGGCTATTATTGCCAATCGGCTCTGCTATATTGCAGGGTGTTTTCTGATGGCATTTACTTTTCTTTGTCTGCTGGATTTATGCAGTGTACGAATACCATTTTGGGTACATTTATTACTGAATGGCGTTAGTATTGCTATGTATTCCATTATTCTCTTTACCGGCATCAATAATTGGTACTACACAGAGCAAGACATTGCCATAGCCAATGGTTACACTCATTTAGTTCGCACCACAGGACCGCTGTATCCTTTATTTTTCATCCATACAGGACTCTATATTATTGCTATTATTATCTTTATCTTATATGCGTATGCGCATAAAAAGACAGTTTCTTACAAAAACATGTTATATTTGTTAGGCATGGTGATTGGCACCGCCTTTATGTATTTTTTAAATCGTCCTTTAGGCTATGACTTCAATTTAGTTCCTTTAGCATTTGCTCTAGATGGAGCTATCTTGATTCTTCTTCGTCGCAGGATTGCTTTGTATGATGTTACATCAACCATAGCAGAATCAATTACCAAGCAGAACCTATATGGTTATGCTACTTTTGACAAAAACAAAGCCTTTTTAGCTAGCGACCATATGGCAAGGGATTTTTTTCCAGAGTTAGCAAAATTGCGTGTAGATCACATTTTGCCAAACGATACGGATATTTACGCCAATCTCCATCTATGGATGAGTGAATTAGACGAAACCAAACAGCCTGTTATTCATTATGAAACAGTGGGTAACAGGGAGGTCAAATGTACCGCCAATTACATCTATCACGAGAATTCCATTCGTCATGATGTAGCGGGATATATGTTTGAATTCTTTGATGTAACAGATGAACGAAAATATTTGAATTTGATTGCACAATACAACCAAGAATTAAGACGTGACGTTGCCAAAGAAACTGCCCATGTAAAGGAAGTTCAGAACAAGTTAATCTTAGGCATGGCTAATATGATTGAGAACCGTGACAACAATACTGGCGGTCACATTAAACGAACCAGTAAATGTATTGAGATTCTTGTAGAAGAATTGCGTAACAGACATGGCGATGAGGTATATTCCGAACAGTTCTGCAATGCTCTTGTGAAAGCAGCTCCTATGCATGACATTGGGAAAATCGCAGTTCCAGATGCCATTCTTCAGAAGCCTGGTCGCTTTACCCCAGAAGAATTTGAGCAAATGAAGGAGCATGCTGCCAAAGGTGCCGAAGTATTAGGTGCTATTATAGAAAATGTAGAGGATGAGTATTTCGTTACCATTGCCGAGAATATGGCTCACTTCCACCATGAACGATGGAATGGAACTGGCTATCCTAACCAGTTAAAGGGGGAAGAGATTCCGCTAGAGGCGCGCATTATGGCTATTGCTGATGTTTATGATGCTCTTGTTAGCAAACGTTGTTACAAAGAGAAAATGGATTTCGAGGAAGCTGCTAATATTATCCGTGAAGGCATTGGCACACAATTCGATCCTAGTCTCGGCGATGTCTTTGAAGCTTGCAGAGAACGATTAGAAGCTTACTACCAAACACACAATTAAAAACACCCTCCAATGACTATGTTCTGTCACCCAGATCCTCTAGCCACTGGAGGGATTTTCATTTTACTTTTATCACTTGTGTCACATCATATAGCTTTCCCATTTTTGTAAGATATTCTCACATTCATCCACATTATACTCTGCTGCCGCTTCCGCCAATGATTCCAACATTACAATGTGGTCATCATTAAATCCATATTGAGACATATCTCGAAGAATCTCATCCATTCTATCCATATCCAGCTCATCAATTGCTTCACGAATATCATCAAAGTAAACAAACAATTCCGCATCCGTTATCTCTCTCTTTTCCGTCTGCTTCTGTTCTTCCTCTGGGAAAAATGGTCTTAACACATATACATAACCCAAATATTTTTCCAATAGTTCTTCTGTATTCTGGTGAATCAGTTCCGCATCGCCTTCATTACCAGCCTGTTCCAGTCGTGCTGCCATTTCTGACAGTTCCGTAGCGCCTATCTGCCTAGATGCACTCTTCAAAGCATGTACTTCAATGGTATAATCATGCCAGTTTTCATCTTGCTCTAATTGCTCAATCAGCATAACCTTTTTCGGAATAACCTTGTAGTAATCCCTCAATACCTTCCAGAACAACTCCTCGCTTCCAAGCAAGCTCAGAGCCAGATTCACATTCAAGCCTTCAATCTGTATATTGCATGATGCTGCTTCTTCTTTTAACATTTGCTCTTTGGCAGCCTTGGTTAGCTTCTGGATTTTTTCCTTAGGTAGCCAATTTCGTAGCTTAGACAAGATATTTCGCATCTCAATCGGTTTCGCCACAAAATCATTCATGCCTTCTTCTAGGAACATCTCTTTTGTACCTGCCACTGCATTCGCTGTTAATGCAATAATTGGTACATCTGCATAGTTCTCGTAGAACCGGCGAATGATGTGTGTGGTCTCTACACCATCTACTTCTGGCATCATATGATCCATGAAAATCAAATCATATTTCTTCTGGGAAATCATAGAGATGGTTTCCTTACCACTGGTAGCCGTATCAATCTTCATCTGCAATGGTTTTAACAGACCTTCTGCCACGGTAAGATTAATCGCATTATCGTCTACAATTAAAATTTCCGCCTCCGGTGCAATAAACTCAAAATCATCAAAGCCTGAATATCCCATACCAATATGTACATCTTCTCCATTAAAAATAGAAGCGATATTTAGTACATAAAGTGGTTTCTTCACTACCAACAAATTCGGAATATTGGTTTTCATGGAATTACGAAAATCAATCAACAAAATAGCAGTAATCTCTGGATGTTTTCTTACAAAATCCTCTACTTTAAGAGAAAACATACCCTGGCCTACAAAGAAATAGGATACCTTTTGTTCCACTAATTTTTCTAATTCAGAATCAGACGTTAAGGACATATACTGCACTTTCAGTTGCTCCATATCCTTTTCAATATGGTCTCTTAGGTAGCCATTGGCTACCAATCCTGCAGCCACAATGCCTTCTTTATCCTTTAAAAGCACGGATGGAGTGTCATCCTTTACCTTTTGTGGAATCTCAAAGGAGAAGGTACTTCCCTTTTCATATTCACTTTCCACCCAAATACGACCACCCATAAGGTCTACAAAGCTCTTCGAAATAGCCAATCCCAAGCCAGTTCCTTCAATATTTCGATTACGCTTGCTATCTACTTGTTGGAAGGATTGGAATATTTTAGCCACATCTTCTTTTTTAATTCCAATACCGGTGTCCTTTACATCCACCTGTAGCAGAACCTCATCATCTGATATATTTTTGCAATTTACACGCAAAAGCACCTGACCTTTTTGTGTGAACTTTACCGCATTATTTGACAGATTAATAATAACCTGCTTTAATCTATCGCTATCGCCCACAAGTTTATTAGGTAGATTAGGTGAAATATCCAGAATCAGTTCCAAATCCTTCTCACCAATTCTGGTATTAATGATATTAGCCACATCGTTAATAATAGACATAGGCTCATATTCTTGTTCCTCGATAACCATCTTACCAGACTCAATCTTAGAGAAATCAAGGATGTCATTGATAATGGTTAATAAAGTCTTACCCGACGAAATAATCTGGCCAACATAGTCTCTTGCCGATGGTGGAAGTTCCTCGCGCAGCGCCATCTCTGCCATACCAATAACCGCATTCATTGGTGTTCGGATCTCATGGCTCATATTTGCCAAAAAGTCGGACTTCATTTGCGCAGAACGTTCGATTTCCATATTGGCATGTATCAAGTTGTAACGATCATATGCCATGTTGGAGATGATGGTTGCCATCTGATATAGAAATCTGGTAGCGCGGTCCAGTTCTTCTGCTTCTACATAACGAATCTTTTTTGCAGCTTCCACATAGGCATCAGGGTCCACCTCTATCTCTGTTGCAACTCTACGAAGCATTTCCTCATCCAGTTCCTCTGTTCGCACTTGTCCGCCTGTAATACAGCCTATCAGTTCCCCACCTGCCATAATAGGTGCCGCAAAATCCACCAATCCTGCGTGACAATGATAAGTCACTGATTTCCCCTCCTGTAACGCCAAATGCGCTCCTTGCCTGTCGCATTCTTCACATCTCTTTCTACCAATTGGAGATTTTTTATTATAATTCATACAAAAATCCGAAGATTTCGTATCGCATGTTACTAGTTCGCCATTTGCATTGGATATTCCAATTACCATATTGGTTATCTCAGAGAAAATATCTTGAATGGTCTGCAACGTACCTACATCAATCAATTCCGTTAGTTGTAATTTATCCACATCCATTCCTGCACTGACCTCCTAGCCAATAATTTGCCGAATCGTAGTAATCAACTTATCATGTTGAATTGGTTTCAGTAGGTATCCATGGGGCTTCATGGCCAATACTTTTTCAATTTTTTCACGGCTATTGATACCCGTTAAAAATACTACTGGAATATGCTTCGTTATTTCATCCGCGCGTAATTTCTCTAATACTGCTGGTCCATCTTCGCCAGGCATTTCATAATCCAACAAAATCAAATCCGCAGTTTTACTTTCTAGGAACTTTAGCCCAGTTTTGCCGCTAATAGCAGTTGCCACTTGGTATTTATTCTTCAATTCACTCTTTACCACATTCAGCATCAACGGATCATCATCAATTACCAGTATTCGCTTAGGCCCTTCCATGCTATTGAGCAATTCCATCTGATACTGTGCCTGCGCAATCGGATCTAACATATTCTTTTTCTTTCCAGAAGTTCCCTTCCCATCCATGACCTCAAGGAACTTGCGAATCTGTATACGAATCTCCACTGTTGTAATCGGCTTTAGCAACACAATGTGCGGAATAGTTGTTTTAATATGTGTAAGAAGATCCTTAGAGTCACGATCACCAATTAAAATCACTTTCAAAAATTTCTGGTCTGCTTTCTCCAACAGACTGAGCGTACTCATAATGGCATCCTTTGTATCTGTGGTCACAAAATAGACTACCGCATCTGGCACATAATACCTAAGATGCCCGATTACATCGGCATTACGCAAGGATGTAGTCAAACATTCAAATTCATCGTTCATGGCATAGTAAAAATCATCTATGGCTCTTTGTGTCTTGCTTGTTAATAAAAGTTTGTATTTCATATGCCCACCACCTTATCTGTTTACTGAATTCTTTGTATTTATTTTATCATATTCAGACAGAATGTAAATATAATTCATTAGTTTCACACACAAAAAAATAGCGTCTTCTAAACGAAAACGCCATTTTATCAAACACTATTATATTTCCACCGCCAACTCAACTGGTCTATACCCCATAAGTTTTACACTCTTCTCATCTGGCTGTGAGAATCCAACATAAAACTTGAAATGTGTTCCTGCTGACACAGTTTCTCCATCTTTGTTTATTACCATAAAAGCAGAATCTGGAATGGCTATCTCTACTTCCTTCTCTTCTCCGCAACCAAGAGCCTCACGTTTAAATCCACACAGAGAAGGATGAAGGGAATCATCACAAGAATCCATCTTCTTCACATACACCTGCAACACCTCTTCCATCTCGCAGGCTCCCACATTTTTTACTTTTGCGCGGATGGCATACTTTTTATCTCCCACCGGTGCTACTTGCGCTCCCACAATTTCAGCTTTACCATAGCTTAATCCGAAACCAAATGGATACTGCGCTTCGTTCTTCATATAACGGTAGGTTCTTCCCTCCATGGAATAATCAGTGAATTCTGGTAATTCCTCCAAAGTCTCATAGAAGGTAATTGGTAATTTACCAGATGGTGACACTTCACCAAACAACATTTTGGCAACAGCATGACCACCTTGCCCACCTGGATACCATACTTGGAGAATCGCATTATAATGTTCTGTTGCATAACCAAGATCTAGATCACTACCTGTCAGCATACAGAGGATTACTGGTGTTCCTGTTGCCGCCACAGTTTCCATCAATAATCGCTGTGATTCTGGAAGGAGTAAATCCACTTTATCACCAGAAGCATAGCTATTACCAGTATCTCCTTCTTCCCCTTCTAATGTCTCATCTAATCCCAAGCAAAGCACTACCACATCACTCTGTTCTGCTACAATACGAGCTTCCATCAAACGGTCCTGTTGCTGTGCAATGGACTCTGTTCGATCACGGAATAGATCACATCCAATAGAAGTAAGTACACGCACTTCATCTCCCACATATCGCATAATCCCTTCCTGAATGGTCACATAGTCTGATGCAGTTCCATGGTAATTACCCACCAATGCCATTCGGCTGTTAGCATTTGGTCCAATGACACCAATGGTCTTTATCTTTGCCTTATCAAGCGGTAGTATACCATCATTTTTCAGCATTACCACGCTTTTCTCAGCTACTTGCTGCGCCAATGCAAGATGATCTTTGCTCTCCACCTTGTCATACGAAATAGCATCGTACTCACAGCCATCAAATAATCCAAGTAAGTATCTTGTGGTGTAAAGGCGTACCGCTGCCTCAGTAATAGTTTCTTCGGTTACCAAACCCTCTTCGTGCGCTTTCAATATCTGAAGATACGTCACACCACAGTTCAAATCGCATCCCGCATTAATTGCCATTGCCGCAGACTCCTCTGCCGTATTGGTTACCATGTGGCGCTCATGAAAATCACGCAACGCCCAACAGTCTGATACAAAGTGTCCTTGGAATCCCCACTTGCCTCGCAATATATCTTTTATTAAGGTCTCACTTCCACAACAAGGCTCTCCATTAGTCCGGTTGTAAGCCCCCATAACTGCCTCTACCTCTGCTTCTTTCACTAATGCCTCAAAAGCAGGTAAATAGGTCTCATTCATATCTTTTGGGGATGCTTTCGCATCAAACTCATGACGCAATGCCTCTGGCCCCGAATGCACTGCATAGTGTTTTGCACATGCAGCAGCCTTCATAGTTTCTCCATTACCTTGCAGACCTTTTACATAAGCGACACCCAAACGACTAGTTAAATATGGGTCTTCGCCGTAAGTTTCATGTCCTCTTCCCCATCTTGGATCTCTGAAAATATTTACATTGGGAGCCCAGAAGGTTAATCCCTTATAAATATCTCTGTCGTCACATCTAGCATAAGCGTTGTACTTGGCTCTACCTTCTGTAGCTACCACATCTCCTACCTGCTCCAACAACTGTTCATCAAAAGTAGCAGCCATAGCAATAGCCTGAGGAAATACCGTAGCTTGGCCTGCTCGCGCAACACCATGTAATGCTTCATTCCACCAGTTATATGCAGGTATCCCCAAGCGTTTAATAGCCGGCGCATCATAACGAAGTTGGCTGGCACGCTCTTCCAAGGTCATCTGTGCCACTAATGCTTCTGCCTTTTTCCTAGCCTCTTGTCTGTTCAATTTTCCTCTCTCCTTCTATCTAATTCCTCTTGCATCTCTGCAATAAAGATTTCCGGATGACAGGCTTCATATTCTTGCATATATTCCTCCCACATGGAGTCGAAATCTTCCACCATAATTACCATTGGTAAATACTTATGTTTCACCTCTGTCATTGCATTCCATACACGTCCAGCTTCTTGCTCATTTGTAAGCATATCCGAGTACGAATACATTGGATACCAAGGTCCTGGAATCTCATTACTGCCAATCATATCCACATAATTGGTACATCCATATGCTTCCAAACACACTCTCACATCTGGAGGTACTGTCTCCAGATATTCTCTTGGCTGAAATTCTGGCGAATACGAATTAATACCATCCTCCAAAGTTCCTTCAATTCTTGGAAAATAGGAGTAGAAGCAGCAGTGGGAGGTCCTATAGTCTACCGCTTGTGTTCTGGCTCGTTGTTCGCCCGTGCAATAAAAGACTCCGTCCTCGCCTACTTCATAATCAACGCCTTCTATTCCCCAGAAGCGTAGTTTTAGCACCTCTTCTTCCAGCAAATCATTCACAAACTGCAAAGCACCCTCTAAATCCTTACAACTTGTGGTAATTGCCAATCCAGTGGCCACATCATAATCGTTTCCGCCCCTGGTATGCCACTGATTCGCAGTCTCTCGATCCATCGTAATGGGCAATGGTACATAACTACATCCCATATCAGACATTCTACCCAAAGAATCATTGACATCGTAGGCAAATTGCCACCATTGGTCCACCATACCCAGAACCCTTCCCGATGCTAATTTCTCTAAATATTCTTCGTATGTCTGGGTAAAAGATTCAGGATCAATCATACCCGCATGAAATTCATTATTCAAAAGCTTAAAATACGCCTTCGCAGTAGGTGTAGCATTATAATCAACAATCTTATAGGTAGAAGTATCCACTATACAGCTACCATCATTAGGATAACCATCCAAAAATTGTGGTGGATTCTCCAAGCAAAAATACCGCCAATCATCACATAAAATCGTAAACGGAATATTCTCTTCTCCAGTTTCCATACATGGATTTTCCTGCATATATGCCTCAAGCAATGCAAAATACTCTTCAACTGTACGAATTTCAGGATATCCCGCCCATTTCAACACTCTCGTCTGAATCCAAAAAGCCTCACCTTCATGAACTACTTCATTTGGTCTGCCTCTTGTGACGCCGAACTGCGGAATCCAATAAATATGTCCATCTGACAACCTTAATCGATTCCATTCCTCATCCGACATAAAATTACGAATATTGGGATAAGCTTCCCAGTATTCATCAATTGGCACCAACGCTCCTGCCTCATACAACGCCACATCGCCCGATATAAAATCAGGATACTCTCCACTAGCTATGTAAGAAGCAATTGCATTGTCAGCCGTATCTCCAACTAACCATATTTCCTGACATTTTGCTCCTGTAATCTGCGCAATCTGATTCTTAACATCATTTTCCTCATCCAACACATGTCCTGGAACATCAAAAAAAGCTGTAAATTCCTTAATTTCCTTTTTCTTATATACAACATTGTCTGGGATATTACAAGCAAGACCAGACAAACTTAGTATTAACAAAACACTTATTAATGTGGCAGTTTTCCGCATAGGTTCACCCCCGTTTTTTCTTTCATTATACGGGGGAAAACCTTTTTCTTCAACACTATTCCTTATAGTCTCTCACTGCAAAACCACGAAAAATCCGCATGTGCATTAGATGGTTTTCCATTTGCCGACGCATACATTCCCACAGTGCATCCCGTAAATCCACCTGTTTTCTCTGTACTCAACACGCTCATATCCACATCAGCAATGATACATTCCAATCTGTCATCCACCCTAACATACCAATTGCTGCTTTGTTCTCTGCTGCAAAGAATTAATTCCAGTTTACCTTCTGCAATTTCCTGTCTTGCCAATACTGTATCTTTACCACTTTCGCAATGTATTAGAGCAACCATTGGTTTACCCAAATAGTAATACTTTACCATGCGATAATGATTCTTATCATCACAGACAACAGCAATGCCGGCTTCCTCACCTTCATTGCACGCCTCAAATTCCATCAAAGCCGCCACACGATAATCATAGACTTGCTGTCGTACTCCCCAATAAGAAGGATTCTCGCAGCCACAAAGCTTCGCCTCTCTCAAATAAAGTCTCAGACAGCCCACTTTATCCTTTAGACTATAGCTTTTTTTGTCCAAATCGCGAAGTGTTACAAAACAATTTGGTAGTTCATCGCGATAGAAATGCCAACTTTGTTCCTGTGGCATTTGGTATACAGGAGTCCCTTCTAATGCCACTTGTTCCTCCAACTTACCAACACCTGGATTGATTACTGGCCAATCGTTCTCCCATACCACCTTGGCAAGGAAAGTATCTCTTCCAGTATTCACATGCCCCTTGCATCTTCTACTAGCTAGCATTACTACATACCAATTTCCATTATCATCCTCTACCAAGTCTCCATGGCCTGCAGCAATAATGGGATAAGCACTACCTAAATGTCTATGGGTAAAAATAGGATTGTCTGGACAGCCCTCATATTTGCCCATTATCGTTTTACTTCTGGCTATGCAAATTGCATGGTCTACACTAGTCCCACCTTCTGCATGCATCAGATAGTAATATTCACCCTTTTTATAAATGTGGGGGCCTTCTGGCCATATGCCATGATGCATAGCCCCTTTCCAAATCTTACAGCTCTCACCCACTAGCTGCATTTTGTCTAAATCTAATTTTTGCACCCAAATTTCCCAATCGCCATTATACCTTACGCCTTTTTGATTGGGTCTTGTGCCCACATAATAGCACGTACCATCCTCATCAAAAAACAGACTAGGATCAATTCCTTGTGCTTCCGGCCCTAGAAAATGAGGTTCTGACCATGGCCCCTCTGGATTTTTAGCCGTTACAATGAAATTCCCACCCGCTGAAATATTGGTAGTTATCATGTAAAACGTTCCATTGTAATATCGAATGGTGGGAGCAAAAATTCCTTGGGAATGACCACAGTTACCTAAAGGTAATTGCGAATCACGATTCAACACATTCCCAATCTGCACCCAGTTTGCCAAATCCTTACTATGGAAAATAGGTACACCAGGAAAATAGGCAAAGCTAGATACCACCAAATAATAATCCTTTCCTACCCTGCAAATGGAAGGGTCTGGTGAAAATCCAGAAAGAATTGGATTTTTTGCATAATACATATTTTTCATCTCCTCATCTACAAAATCATATAAAGCTTAGTAGATTCTGTAATTTCCACTCAATGCTAAAAAAGCAAAGAAATATAAGCAATTATCGTAATATCGCCTATCTCCAGTACGAAGAGGGGTATCCCAGAATTTACGCACACAGTATTCTGCATTCTTACCCTTGGCACCTAGACTCGCTTGCGCATTGGTAGCAGTAATTGCCACTGGATGCAAGGCAAGTTCATTCAACACAGTTCCATCTATCTCATAGATTCGCTTTCCTTCCTCTTCTGACAAAGTATCACAGAAAAAGAACTGTAATCTCTGACACTCCTCTGCTTCCCATTCGTTAGGAGCAAACCATGCGTAATCAAGTGCGATATTCGCAATGGTACGATAGGCATCACTGTAATACCAATCGTGCCTACCGCCCCATATTTCCTCACCGCCCACATAAGGCGTACCATCATAATGTGCATATTCCGCGCACAATCCAGTAGCAGGATGGCATGCCATTCTCCAATACACACGGCTAGCTACTGCTGCTTCTCTGAAAAAGTCTCTGTCTTCTTCCTTCGTCCATCTGGCAAACAGCTCATAAAAATGAGGCAAATGATAGGATGGATCCGAAAAATCCACATCCGTAATAAAACGAATTAATTTATTTTCTGGATTCCACATAGCGCGTCCTTTTTCACCATTTTCTCCTTTATGAATGCAGGTATGAAGAAGATTTTCTGCTTCCTTTTGATAATTGAAAATACCCTCTCCATTTCCCCAGCGATGAGCAGCAAAGAATAATGCCATTGCAAAAAACTCCTCACCATCTGGCGCTGCCCCATAAGAATTCTTGGTTCCATCTGGTTGGCAAGACCATGCAAAATATCCCGCATTATCTCCCATACATATAGGTTCTCGCCCATTTCCACAAACGGTCAAACTCTTCTTTTTTATCCATCTGCACGCACATCATCATGCCGTAGGACATGCCCTCTGTGCGTGCATCATGATTCCCCGTATCTTCCATGTATCCCATATCCTCTCCTACTGGGTGGAAAATACGAACATCTTCTGGTCCATAAAACAAAGCTTGAAAAATTTCATTTTTTCTATTTTCTATCTCTTGCTGATCATATCCCAACTCAGCAAAAACATTGCGGTATGTATTTGTATAAAAAGCTCCTCGACTCACGTTTTACTCCTTTACACCACCGATGGTAAGTCCTGCAACAAAGTATCTTTGCAAGAACGGATAGAGGCAAACAATAGGCAACATGGTCAGAATCGTTGCCGCCGCACGAACAGAAGTCGGCGTAACTGTTCCCACTGCATTTTTCATAGCTTCTACAGAGTTGCCCTGATTGGTTACGGACGACAAAAGTTTCATTAACTCATACTGCAAGGTAGTGAGTTCTGAGCTCATACGGTTATATAACATTGCATCAAACCAAGAGTTCCACTGGCCTACCGCAATAAACAGTGCAACAGTTGCATATACCGGTTTACACAATGGTGAAATAATTCTAGCAAAAACAACGGTATATCCCGCACCATCCAGCTGTGCAGATTCCTCCAAACTATCTGGAATACCATTCATGTAGGTACGGATTACCAACATGTTGAATGCACTAATCATTCCCGGAATTACATATACGCCAAAACTATTGGTCAATCCCAAATTCTTATACAAAAGGAATGTAGGAATCAAACCACCGTTTACATACATAGTAATAACCCAGAATAAAGACAACTGCCTCTTAAAGATGAATCTTTTTCTACTCACGATAAATGCCAAAATTGCATTGGCAGCCAGTGAAAGAAGGGTTCCGATAATCGTTCTTGCCACTGTAATGTATGCACCTGTAATCAAGTTGTTTTTCTCTAAAACCGTTGTATAATTTTTAAGCGTAAAACGACGTGGCCACAAATATATTCCGCCTCGAAGCGCATCTGTTCCGTCATTAAAAGACAATGCCAAGGTATTTAAAACCGGATATAAAGTAATTACCACGAATCCAATCATAAATAAGGTATTGCACACAACAAAAATCTTATCGCCAATGGATGTTTTCTGTCTGTGCTTTATTTTTATTTCTTTCATATCAACCTCCAACAAAACCGCTGGCGCCTTGCGCTAGAACAGTCTTTCCTCTCCATTTTTCTTGGCAATCTGATTTGCAACTACGATTAATACAATACTTACTACACTCTTGAAAATACCTGCTGCTGTACCAATTGCGAAGTCGTTCTGGCTAATACCCCACTTCAATACATAGATATCAATGGTCTGTGATACGCTTTGTACCAAACCATTACCAAGCAAGTACTGAATTTCAAAACCTGCATTCAATACGTTACCTACATTCATAAGCAGTAGAATCATAATGGTAGGCTTAATGCCCGGCAAAGTAATGTATTTAATTCTCGCCCATCTGCCTGCACCATCAATATTTGCTGCCTCATACAAGCAAGGGTCTATCGCTGTAATTGCTGCCAGATAAATAATGGCATTCCATCCAGTCTCTTTCCATACATTAGCAAACGCAACCAACGGCCAGAAAAATTCCGGATGTGCAAAAAAGTTCAAAGGTTGATCTAATATTCCAAATTTCAACAACAATTCATTTACAATTCCCGATGTGGAAAGTGCATCATGCAAAATTCCTGTAACAATAATCCAAGACAAGAAATGTGGCAAATAAGAAATAGTTTGAACAATCTTTTTGCCCCCTCTTGATCTCAACTCGTTCAATAAAATGGCAAATACAATTGCCATAACAAAAGTAGCTACTAAGTTAATAATACCCATACAAAGCGTATTACGGATAACCTTCAAGAAGGTGGTATCCGAAAACAGCTGTGCAAATTTATCAAAGCCTACAAACTGTGAATGTAACAAACCATCCTTCGGTTTATAATTCTGGAATGCCATAAGCCATCCGCCAAGTGGCACATAGCAAAAAATAATTCCATATAATACAATTAGTGCCGACCAAAACAAAAGTACTTTTTGTTTTTTTACCTCTTTCCATGTAATTTTGGTTTCCGGCTCTTTTATTACTGTTTTCTTCTTTTTTGCAACCAAAGCCATAACTAACTCCTTTTATTTTTGAAGGCAGGTAGAGCCATTTACCTGCATCTGCCTGCCTTCTATTATTTCCCAGTGATTTTATTCGTATTTTGCAGCTTCTTGCATTCTTCTATCTAACTCAGTCTGCATTTCTGCCAAGAAATCTTCTGGCTTACATGTTGAATATACTTCCATGTAATTTGACCATGCGCTTTCAAAGTCATCTGCCATAACTACCTGTGGCAAATATTCATGTTTTACTTCACCCATCTTAACCCATGCCATACCACCAGGGGTTGCGGTTGTCATACCATTGGAGTGTGAGTACATTGGATACCAAGGTCCTGGTGCCTCGCTGGTTCCAAGCATATCAATGTATGTCTGTGCATCATATGCAGCAAAACATTCCTGAACGTTTGGACTTAAGCTATCATAGAATTCTTTTGGCTGATTTTCTGGCTTCATAGCATTGATACCATCACGGCTGGTACCTGTATACTGTGGTAAGTAAGAGTAGGTACAAGTATGAGCTGCTTTGTAAGCTGCATCAGAAGCCTGCATCCTCATATCTTCTGTACGATAGTACTCACCATTCTCATTTACATCATAGTTAACGCCCTTTTCACCCCAGAAACGTAAGTCATGAACTTCCTGGCTAAGACAGTCGTTGATGAACTGTAATGCACCTTCTACGTCTTCACAGCTGGTGGTGATACCGATACCACTTGCTACGTTAAGAACACCGCCAGAGTTGTGCCACTGGTTCTTCATTCCTTCTTCGATAGTGATAGGAAGTGGAACATAGTTACAGCCCTTTAAGTCTAATCCCTGCTGTTTCAAAGAATCATTTACAGAGTATGCGAAGTTCCACCACTGGTCAATCATACCAAGTACACGACCGGTAGAAAGCTTAGAGATGTACTCATCATAGGTTTGTGTGAATGACTCAGGATCTACGATACCTTTA
>CAZHEM010000008.1:0-36284 GCA_964531725.1 uncultured Acetatifactor sp. | reverse complement strand
CAATGGTGTGGATAGATATCTATCCCCTGAGTCTGGCATAATAACAACAATATTTTTACCTTTGTTTTCTGGTCTCTTAGCCACCTCAATTGCTGCGAATAATGCTGCACCAGATGAAATTCCTACCAATACACCTTCTTTTTTACCAATTAATCTGCCCATCTCAAAAGCCGCTTCATTCTCTACAGTAATAATCTCATCATAGATGCTAGTATCCAAGATGTCAGGAATAAAACCTGCTCCAATACCTTGAATCTTATGTGCTCCCGCTTCTCCCGTGGATAAAACAGGTGATGACTTAGGCTCTACAGCGATTACCTGAATAGTAGGATTGTTGGATTTTAGATATTTTCCTACTCCTGTAATGGTTCCTCCTGTACCTATTCCTGCTACCAGAATATCTACCTTACCATCTGTATCTGCATAGATTTCTGGTCCAGTTGTGTCAAAATGCATTTTAGGGTTTTCTGGATTCTCAAACTGTCCAGGAATAAAACTATTAGGAATCTCTTCCGCTAATTCCTGTGCTTTCGCAATGGCTCCCTTCATTCCCTTGGCGCCTTCTGTTAATACCAATTCTGCCCCATATGCTTTAATGAGCTTACGGCGTTCTACGGACATGGTCTCAGGCATTACAATGATGATTCGATATCCCTTGGCTGTAGCCACGCTTGCTAGACCAATTCCTGTATTTCCTGAAGTCGGCTCGATAATTACAGAACCTTCCTTTATCTTTCCACTCTTTTCGGCCTCTTCAATCATTGCCTTTGCTATACGGTCCTTCACAGAACCTGCTGGATTCAAATATTCCAGCTTTGCTAAAATCTTAGCCTCTAAATTCAATTCCTTCTCAATGTGTGTAAGCTCTAAAATCGGAGTCTTTCCGATTAACTGATCTGCTGATGTATATACCATAGTATCCCCTTTCTAGATAATACAAATTTTATTCTTTTATTTCCTACTATTCTACTAGGTATTAAAAATATATATCTTTTTTCATTCTATGTCAATATACATTAAAATAAGCCACGCAATTATCGCATGGCTCATTTCGTATCACATTATTTGATATATTATCTCACATGTTCCTTCAACCACTTGGCCACTCCATCTTCATCATTACTTGGAATGATTCCTGTTGCAATGGCTTTTAGTTCCTCTACTGCGTTCTCCACTGCATAACACTCATCGGAAATCTGGAACATTGGAATATCATTTATAGCATCACCAAAAGACACCACTCTGTCACAATCCCACAACTTTTTCAACTTCTGTATGGCATTGGCTTTGGTTGCTTTTACAGGCATAATCTCGCACCAATACTCTGGGCGGTATAACTCTGGATGCAGACTACAAAAATACCTGTCATCTGCCGCAAAAATATCATAAATCGGTTGCAACTCTTCCTTTTCTCCAATGCAGGTGATGTAAAACATATCCCCGTCATATAAGTGTTCTGAGTTAGAAAGTGGATTAAATCGCTTATCCCCTTTTCGTTTCTCTAAATAATATTGAATTCCTTCATTCTCTCTATCTGTAACCCATGACACCTTTTCTATTCCATCCACGTAGGCATAGACCATAGGACTGATATCATATTCCTGCAACACCTGTATAATCTTGTCCGTCTCCTCCTTCAGGAAGCCTTCCGATGCCAGAATCTCTCCGGTTGACGGATCAATAATAAATGCTCCGTTATAAGATATAACTGGAATCTTGGTAGATAGTCCCTCTGCAACCACAGATGCTGACACCAGTGACCTAGCAGTGGCATAGGTAAACAACATTCCTTTTTCCACAAGCCCATTGATTACATCAATACTATAGGGATTAATTCTTGATTTGGTATTTAGTAACGTTCCATCTAAATCCGTTATATACAGTGTTTTCATAAATATACTATCCTCCGTTAAATGGCTCCCATGAGAGCATATATTACGGTTCCCACTACGCCACTTCCCAAAATAATGGCAATGGCGTTGACTTTAAATTTTCTCAAAATAGCGAAAGCCACCACAAATATTCCTAGCTCTACATATTGAACATTTTCTAACACAATGTCTTGCACTTCTGCCTGAAATAATCCTAATAATAAGATTGAGAGACCTGCCGAAGCGATCAAAGCAACCACCGCTGGGCGCATTGCCCCCAGCACCACCTGCACCCCTTTCACAGAACGATATTTGTAATAAAAATGTGCCAATATCAGACTGATACAAAATGGAGCTATTACACATGCAATGCTACAGAGAATCACTCCAGATATTCCAGCAGTACGAATTCCCACAAAAGTCGCTGCATTAATCAAAATAGGACCTGGGGTCATCTCTGCCACCGTAACCAGATCCGAGAACTCTTCTAGCGTCATGAGTCCATGAATATTCACAATTTGCTCTTGAATCAAGGGAATTGCAGCATAACCACCACCGACACTAAATAGTCCAATCTGTAAAAAAGCAAGAATTAACTCTAATAGCAACAACATCTAAGCCACCTCTTTTCCTTTTTTTCTCATAGAAAAGAACAAATCCACAAGCCCTATACCAAGGCATACAAATATAATCACCATTGCACTCACGTCTAAAAAGAAGGTAGCAATAAAAGCTACTATCATCATTACGATATATAAAATTCTCTTTGTCTTAACTACGTTACCTGCTAAATTCAACACCACATCCAAAATTACAGCTGCCACGCCCACTCTCATAACCTGTAGCGCAGTTGCAATATAGGGATTGGTACGAAATTGCTCATAAAATACCGAAATAATAGATATGATAATCATTGGCGGAAGAATACTTCCTAACACAGCAGTCAAGGCTCCTAGTATTCCTGCTATGCGATAACCCACAACAGCAGCTGCATTCATCGCAAGGGGACCCGGTGTTGATTGCGTGATAGCGGTCACATCCAGCATCTCATCTTCTTCCATCCATTTTAACTCTTCTACAAACTTTTTCTTCATCAAGGATACAATGACAAAGCCACCACCAAAAGTGCACGCACTCAACATAAACATGGTTTTGAACAATGTACCTAATTTATTATAATCTTTTTTCATAACAGCCTCTCTTTTTTCTCCTATCAAAAAAACTTTACCACGAATATTTGTTTTTGAAAATAGTACTATCCTTAGAAAGGTATTTTCGGTTATACTATAGAAAGTATGCATATTACAAATATTTCCTATATGGATATAGAAAACATAGATTAGGAGTCTACACGTGAACGAACCATTCCATTCTGATTCATCTTATGGTGAGCAATCCCTTGACGAACAAAAGAGAAAAGAACGACGAGCCCGTCGTATTCAACAAATGAAAAAAGAAAAGGAACGACAGATTCTCATACAGAAGTGTGTTGTGGTTGCCGTTCCTGTATTAGTTGTGGTTATTATTATCGCATTATTTGCTACTAACTGTGGGAAGAACTCTGACGATGAGGTTTCCACAACGGAATCTTCTATGACAGAGAATTCCGTTATAGAATCAGATATGAGCAATACCTCATCTATGGAATCCCCAATAGATGAGTCAACTTCTGATACACCTTCTCAAGAAGACCCCTCCATGACACAGTCTTCACCAGAAGAATCCTCCTCAGAAGTTACATACTCAACTACTACAGGCGAATTCTCAGGCTCTCAATCTCCTTCATCAGAAGTAGCACCAAACACACCTACCCAGACATCTTCCTCTGGAATTATACCAAGTGCTAGTGCTACCTCTACTACAAAAACTCTAGGAGACGAGATTGTCAGCAACTACGCTGTGTTTATTGATTTAGATAGTGATACCTTTTTAGCACAAAAGAATCCCAAGACCATTATCAGTCCCGCTTCCATGACTAAAGTTCTCACTGTTCTGGTGGCTGCCGAGCATATGGAAGCCTCACAGATGGACGATACGTTTACCATGACCTTGGATATTACGGATTATTCCTATGTAAATGATTGTAGTAATGTAGGATTCTTGGATGGAGAAGTTATTACTGTTCGAGATTTGTACTATGGAACGATTTTGCAATCTGGTGGGGATGCTGCGGTGGGACTTGCTACCTATATTGCAGGAAGTCATGAAGCTTTTGTGGAAATGATGAATGACAAATTAGAAGAATTGGGCTTATCAGAGACCGCCCATGTGACTAATTGCGTAGGTCTATATGATGAAGAACATTATTGTACTGCCTACGATATGGCAATGATTATGGAGGCAGCTATCGCCAACGACATCTGTCGTGAAGTCATGAGCGCACGCACCTATACCACTTCTTTTACAGAACAACACCCAGAAGGAATCTCTATCTCTAACTGGTTCATCCGAAGAATCGAAGATAAGGATACTGGTGGCAAAGTAGTCTGCGCCAAGACAGGTTATGTTGTTCAATCAGGTAGCTGTGCTGTGAGCTATGGCACCGACCACGCAGGAAAAGAATATATCTGTGTAACTGCCGATGCCAATAGTAGCTGGCGTTGTATCTATGACCATGTGGCCTTGTACAAGATGTTTGCAACGGGTGGTGAGTAACCACCCGTTTTAATCTACATTTTTTCCTGCGGATACACTAATCCCCACTGCTTACGGATAGCATCTGTCACTTCCATGATAAAAATACTGTCATTCAATGGCATGGAATCGCTCTCTATGTCTCCGCTCTTAATTTTGTCTATCGCCTCTATGAATTCGTACTCATATCCACTAATCTGTTCAGGAACATCAATGCGCTGAACCAGTTTGTCATCTGTATCAAACACGGAGATAGACTGAGGATTATTAATGTTTTCCACAACCATATATCCTTTATCCCCATAGAAAATACCCTTACGGTCGGAACGTGCATAGATACCATGTGTAAGAACCGCCATGCGACCATCTTTATAGTAGATGGTAATGCTCTCCATTCCGTCTACACCAGTGTCGGTGAATTGCACAGATGACTCAATACGCTCAATATCGGTTCCAAAATGCATTGTAGCAAAGTTTAATCCATACACACCTACGTCTAACAAAGCTCCACCAGCCAACTCAGGCGCTACAATACGATAATTTTGGCTGATAACATAGGACAAATTAGCAGTCAAGGTCGATACTTTACCAATGACTCCGCTGTCCAACATATCCTGAATCATTTTGCGTGAAGGCATATATCTGGTCCAAATTGCTTCTGCCACATAGACACCTTTTTCTTTTGCCAACTTTGCAATCTCCTTTGCCTGTTGGCTATTCATGGTAAACGCTTTTTCGCAGATTACAGGCTTATTATGCTCAACACAAAGCTTCATATCTTCGTAATGTCGAGAATGAGGCGTCGCAATATATACAAGCCCTACCTCTGGGTCAGCAACCAACTCTTCATAACTGCCATAAGCCTTTGTATAGCCATACTCTTTTGCCGCTTCCTGCGCTCGCTCCAACGTACGAGAAGCAATTGCATAACACTCTACATTTTCCATACGAGCCAATGTCTGTGTAACCACCTCTACGATCTTACCAGTACCCAATACCCCAATTTTCATAGCCAATACCTTCCTTTCCAATTTCTTTTTCTTACTTTGTTCTCTTCTCTATCTTCTTTTCCCTAACCTTTATGTTTTATTTCTTTTACCACTTCCCAAGCGGACATCATACATTTATCCATATTCCAGTATTCATGCTGTCCATTGCGACCTACGCAATATAAATTGTCGATTTCCGCAAGATAATCTCTTATTTTCCCCATCTCTTCATAGACTCCATAATATCCTGGATATGCATATTCTATCTGTTCTCTGTGATAATCTGATATTTTTGTATTCTCATCAAAAATACCAAGTAAAATTGCCTCATCCACGGCAAATTTGCAACATTCTTCTTCCGTCATTGACCAGAATGCATCGTCCTTATCACAAAAATATTCTAATGCTAGAAAAACCTTCCCTTCTCGGTCTTTTGATAAATATGGTGACCAGTTATCATAGAACTGAATGCGACAAACCTTTACTCTCTCATCCTGCACGTAAATCCAACAATCTGGCACTTTTATTGCTAATCTATCTACTAAAAGTCCCATGGTTACAAATGCTCGATAAGGGATTTGTCTTGCTAGTTCTGTTATCTGTGGCGAAACTTGATTCATACCTAAGATTAATTCTCGCATTGGCATAGTAGAAATAAAAATATCTCCATTCACCACCTCTTCTCCACAAGAGGTCTGCACTGTTATCGAATCAATATTTCCATCTTCCCTTTGATGAATTGCTGTTACGAAACAGTTGATCCGAATCTGCACACCCCTCCCTACAGCTTCATCCGCCACGGCTTCCCAAAGCTGCCCCGGACCATTCTTCGGATAATAAAATTGCGAATCCGATAACTTGTTCTCTTGAACGCTACTTCTCTTATTTTTCTTATATCTTCTTAAAATTGCCTCTAAGGATAAGCCACGTACTCTTTGCTCTCCCCACTTTGGAGAAATCTCCCTTGGATGTACACCACACAATTTCTCAGTATATTCCTCAAAAAACATGGAATATAACTTTTTCCCGAATCTGTTGATATAGAACTGCTCTAAGGAGTTGTCTTTCTGTGGATGGATAAAAGCTTTGAGATAATCAAGAGCAATTTGACAAGAATCCTTAAAACCAAGGCTTTTTATGTTTGCTAAGTTCAGTGTAACCGGATAATCAAAAAAAGCCTTCTTGTAATAGATTCTAGTTGCTCTATTAGTAAGCAATAAGGATGGTTGCCCATCCTTATTGTTCTCAGTTAAAAAATTTTTCCACCAATCTAACACCCTTTTCTCTTTTGAGAAAAAGCGGTGACCACCCATATCCATAATATTGCCATTATGAATTACTGTTTTCGCCATTCCACCTACAGTATCAGATGCTTCAAGCACTACTACTTCAAATTCTTGCTTTTGGCTATTTACCAGTTCCCACGCTGCGGTTAAGCCTGTGGGACCAGCCCCAATAATGACTATTTTTATTTTATTTTCCATCTTACTAATTTCTCTGAATTATTGTTGTCCTGTGGTGTCAATCCATGTCATTGTGACATCTGCGGTAACTGGCTGAGAGAAATCATAATCCCAATATCCTATTGGAGTAGGAAGAAGTCGTGGTGTTGTAGCACATTCACCAGCCTTAACCATCTGAATAGCAAAGACTTTTCCCTTGTATGTAAAAGTAACCGTATATTGGCTTGGCTCATTCTTTTCGTCATCACCTGATACGTCTTCCTCATCCGATGCACCTTCATTATCAGATGTATCTCCTTTGTTAGGTTTATTTACATCCTCATTATCTTCATTGGAGGCTTCTCCATCAGATGAATCTGTATCACCTGATAAATCCTCACTGTTTGATCCGTTTTCATTATTTGAGGTGCCTGTACTATCAGAGGTATCTTTATTATTGGTTCCCCCTTGATTCTCAACTACACCTTTATCACCCGAGGTATTTTTATTACTATTTGCTTCTGTATTGCCTAATTCATTTGCACCAGCAGTTGCACTGGTATCGTCATTGGTTGTGCTACCATTTGCATCCACCTGCGCATTCTCTGGTGTTTTAGACTGTGTCTGTTCAGGCTTCTGCGTTTCTTCTGTTTTTACGGAATCGCCTGTAGTTGACTTATCGTCCTGTTTGCTCAAATTACTAATTAGGCTTGTCAGTTCTTCCTTTGAAATAGAAAGTTCTGTTCCTTTATCTAACAACACATCTAAGAAATCCAAAGTAACCTGTTCTAATTCTTCGTAAGTAATATCCTCACCAGTGAAGATGTACTCCACGTCATCAGCTGTTCCCTTGATTTCCGCCTGTGAACCAGCAGAGATGTTAACTCCTTCTGCAGATAGTTCACCGTTTGGATATACCAAATGACTCTCTACCACACCTTCGTACACTGCTGCCACGGTATAAGAGTTGCCCTCTTCATCAAAGGTTACTTCCACACGGAAGGTAGTTCCTCTGACTGCCATGGTTGAGTTCGGTGTACTTACTTCATAAGTAGAATTCGCACTTAACTTATTCTCAATATTGCAGACAATGGCACCCTGTTCCACATAAATCTTGGTCTTACTATCCTGACTATTACCTGCCGCCTCTAGACGGATTTTTGTATTAGGCTCTAATAAAATGTATTTATCCTCGTCTAATTTTACCTGCAAATTACTATTATCCGATACATTAACAATATCCAAGGTCTGGAGCATCATATTGGCATAGGCTTCCAACACACCTACCTGTGGACGATCTACATCTACGTTACCTTCCACTTTATAGACCTGTATGCTTCTATATGCTTCTTCCTTGTTCATAAGAAAGAACACCAAAGCTACGACTACCACAAAAACTACTGCTACAATAGCAAGTATCACTTTTGTATTTTTTTGCTTTCCTGTATTCGCTACGTTTTCCATAATATATCCTTTGTTTTACTCAAAATATAAATTACAATTCCTACTGTTCTGTAAATGTATAAGTGCCACTTTCCTCAAGATAGAAATAGTTACCTCCTGCATACACCGTGTCGTCACCATCTACCTTAAAATTCTTATCTGGCGCCAGTTTATATATGGTATCTCTAAATAAATCTACCGTTCCTTCATGTACAATATCTATCCATAGAGCAGCTAAGGATAACTCTTCTCCGAAATTTAGTTCCACTACATCTCCTGCCTCATATATAGCACCATCTCGCTCCTCACAATACCATGCAAGGAACTCATACTTCTCATAACTTGGCCCTTCCGGCAACCTAACAGCTACTACATCATCTTCAATGTTCTGTTGATAAAAATACTGTTCATCAACATCTAGTTCATCATCTGGGTTACAAACGTATGAAACCTTCACATTGTTATCACTGGATACAAATTGTGCCTCAAAAATATAACTAGCAGTATTTCCGCCTTCATTTTCACCATCTGTTGGATAAGTAAACTCTAAATCGACACCTCTAGGATATACATCCATCCCCGATTCACAATAGTTCTCTTCATATCCTTCCATTATAATCTCGTTTCTATCTCCGCCTGTGTCATAGCATTTCCAGCCTACAAATACTAGTGTATCTTCCGATTTGACCACTTCAGGAAGGGTAATTATAGCCTTTCCATATACCCCATCCCCGTCTGTGGATTCCAAATACTCTGTCTGTACGCCTGCCTCTACCTGTGCTACACTTTTGTAATCCTCTGGTATCTCATAGGATACATTAATTGCATTTTCGATATGATAATTCACGGTAAAAGGCAATGCTCCAGGATATGTTACAACGGAAGATGCTGGCATTGTGGAATCCCAAAAAACAGTCTGAAAACCTGGATCATAATATCCACCACCACTAATGTTTAATGACCAGTTATCAAATACATAACCTGAAGAAGTAATTTCCACCTGTGGTAACGTTACACTTGCTGTTATGGCATCTTCATCTATGGTTACAGATTGAGTATAATCCCCTGACACATCAACCAAAATCTGTCCATCTGTACCATATGTAACCGGAAGTGTTACCATTGTTCCCGCCGCTTGAGTATTCATCCCTGCGTTCTGCCCACAACAAGCAATCACCACAATCGCAAGTACCCATGTTGCCAATCTTTTTAATCGTTTTTGGAATACATTTCTATCCATAACGTTCTCCTCTCAGGCTTACCGCCTAATCTGATTATCTTTTGTTCCTATTGTCTTTGTCTATTCTTAGAATCTTCTTCACAAATTTCCAGTCTATTATATATACAAATCCTGTTATCATACACACAATCGTTGCAAACAGTGCTCTGTATACAAACAAGCAATGTTGTAACGAGTGGCTATTTAACACCATAATGCGAAGCACTGGGATACTTCCTAATAGGAATAATAACGTTGGAAGCACGCTTTTCTCTCCGGTCTTACGAAAGAGATAGATAATGCATAGCATGATTCCTACTACCACCAACACTCCTATTAGCATTCCTTGCAAGGATACTTGTCCGCTCAGTCCCAGCATTAATCTGATATTAACCAACAATGCTACTAATGACTGTGGCAAGGTTGTTGTAGTGTCTATTGCAAAATTTTGTAATGAATCTGCTCCATTCACCACACAATCGGCATTTATAGAAGGAACATTTCCACCTTGGCGTTGTAACATAACACTTAATGCGAAAGAGAATCTTTCCTGTCCTATTACTATACTAGCTAATCCCCATTTTACAACAAGTGTGCCAATATAAGCAATCCCCCAAGATGCTCCCCACCAAATTAGCCAGAATAAACCTTGTCGGAAATTCTTAAGTAGGCCTTCTTTTTCACATAAACACAATACAATTGCCAAAGGAAGCACAATGGCCACGGTCTCTGTGGTTAGAAAATCAAAAAAAGCACAACATACACCACAGATAACCATTAACCCAGCCACTACCCTAGGCTCGCGATAGTATTTTAATGCCGCCATCGATACTCCTATCATAATCAGCCAAACAGCTTGATATTCCACACACTGAGATATCATAGGGTAACCAACCAATATTGCTGCCACCCACACTGCCAGCACAGGAACATGTAGCTCTTTCCTCCACATTTGCACGGAAAGCAACGCCAATAGTCCCAATAATACTATCAACATTACTACTCTTATCTGTGTAATAGTAAATACACAGATAAGTGGTCGCATAAGTATCATCATGCCATGCCAGTATCGGTCATAGATGGTATCCGCTGGTTTACCCTGTGCGATTCGTTCTTGAAGCAACCGAATCATTGGATACTCTTCATTCACATGATCTGAATAAAATGGCGCCATCATCAATTCATCCCACAAATCATCCCTATCTATAGAATACATAATATTGAACAAAATAACATCTGCATAATTATCAATCTCTGTGCGTCTATCATCTTCTACCAACCGATAGAATTCATCTTCATTCTCTTCCAGATACTGAGCAGATGCAAGCAAATTTTCCTTAAATGCAGTATTGGGAATGAGTGCCGTCAGATACAGCAATCCAATAAGAATACCTAACGTAATACAAAAGTATAAACACCAAGAGCCCATTCCCTTCATTGCTTTTACCGCACTTTTTCTTAGATATCTTCCTTCACTCTTTTCTCTATCTCCGCATCGTCTATGTTCTGCATTGCCTCTTCCAGCCATACAACAAGCCTCTCTTCTAACTTACCTTCTTCTGCCATAGAACGCAGAATTTCAAATGATTTCTCTCTTGGAATAGGCATCTTGTATGGTCTGTCTTTTGATGTCAAAGCATCATATACATCCACTATTGCAAGAATTCTTGTCTCTAATTCTAATTCCTCTCCTGAGAGATGATTTGGATATCCACTTCCATCCAATAACTCATGATGATCCCCCGCAAAACGTGCCACATTTGCATATCGAGCATTAAAATGTACCTTATCTAATATTTTCGCAGTCATGGTTACATGACTTTCCATAACCTGACGTTCTTCATCGGTAAGAGTTCCTTTTCGGATGCTTAAGCATTTCACTTCTTCTTCCGTAAGATACTTTAATATCTCACCCGTTTCCGCTTCATAGACTTGTTCACCAATTTCTTTTACCTGTTCTATTTTCTCATCTGACATAAATCCAGACTTATTAATCGATTGAATAAATGCAAGTGAATCCGCTAAGTAATTTTGTCTCTGTGCACATTCCTCTTTCGATATTCTTCCCTTGTACATATCACGCTCATAATATGCCTTCAAAAGCTGGAAGCGACTTTCTATTAATTCCATATTTCTACCAAGCCTGGTCTCTTTGTTCATAATCTTAAGCGGGATAATCATCTTACCAATATCATGAAGTGCTGCTGCCAGAATCAACTGCTCTCTTCGGTTATCATCAAAATATTCTTGGCACTGCCCTCGCTTATATTTCTCATTAATATAGTCCGCAAGAATACCTGCATAGACCGTTACTTTTCTCGTGTGATTGCCATTGTAAGGAGTTCTCTCATCAACCGCAGTGGAAAATGCTGATACAAAAGAATGTAACTGCTTCTTTATTTCCTCTATGTAAATCATACTTGATAAGGACACCGCCGTCATAGAACCCAATGAACGAATGGCAAATTCATCATCCTTTGTAAATGGAATCTTCTGCCCCTGCTCGTCCAACTTATTAATTAATTGAAGTACACCAACTAAAATACCTTCTGCATCTTCCATTGGAATTACCAGCATGGACTGGGTACGATAACCTGTGATGTTATCATAATGTTTGGGTCCTGAGAAGTCGAACTGTTCACTATCATATACATCAGCTATATTAACCAATTCCCTATGAATCGCTGCATATGCACAGACATTCTCATCTGCCATAGGTACAGGTGGCATGTCAATTGTCTCGCCAGATTCACCTTTGCTAATCCCTTGCGATAAGGTTTTCATAATCTTAAATACTAGTGTTTCTTTCTGATATAAATACAAAGTTCCCGCATCGCAATTAGATATTTTCATTGCCTGAACCAGCAATTTTTCCAATAATTTATTTTTATCTTTTTCTGTTGTTAAATCAATTCCAATGTTAACAACTTCCTTTAGTTCTTTATTTCCTAACATTTCTTCACCTACTTGAAGGGGTAAATCTTGTTTACCTCCATGTACTCTAGAGACTCGCGTTGTTTTTCTATACTTTTAGTCTCAATTAACACAGTGCTATCAATTTCTGCCACTTCCAAGGAGTCTGTAAAATCTGCCCAATCTATGCTGCCACTTCCAACACTTTGATGTAAATCCCCCTTAAGATCATTGTCGTTAATGTGCATATGTTTTACATATGCTCCTAACACTTTTACCCATTCCTCTGGTTCACGCCCAAATACTTGGGCATGCGCATAATCGAGACAAATTCCAAAACGTTCCTCATCACTCATTTTCTCTGCAAGAGCCACCAAAGTCTCTGGTTCCTCATCAAACATATTCTCGATGAAAATAGAAAGTCTTGGATATTCTGATAAAATACTTCTCCAGAACCTCTCATTGCTCTCTATCCAATTTCTGCGATATTCGCCTGCACAGAAATTAGAGATAATGTTGGTATGGAAAATAACCCCTCTGATTCCTAATCTATCGGCAATGTCCATACATTGTCGCACCCTTTTTTCAGATGCACTTCTAATTAAAGAATCCTCACTATGTACCGTAATATCCAAAAAAGCCCCATGTAGCGTATCCTTGCTTCTATCTCTATCTAATCCTTGATAAAATGCAATGATTTCATTTATCTGTTGCTCATCATCTAATACAGAGGGCTTATAAAAATCATTGTACTCAAATCGTGCATGGTACTTCTCTGCTAATGCAATACTTTCTTCTATATTCTCCATGTCTGGAATGATATAAATGTCTCTCATAACTAGTCCACCTTATCCACCTGATATACAAATACGTCGTTGCTTTTTCCCTTTAATGGAATGACACCTATCTCGGTCACTTCCACACGGCCCTTAACCGCCTGATATACCTCTTCACTAATTAAAATCTGTCCTGGTTTGGCATTACTCTCCAATCGTGCTGCCGTATTTACCGTATCTCCAATGGCTGTATAATCCATTCGGAAGTCACAACCAATATTACCTACGACTGCATTACCACAATTAACACCGATACCAAAGCTGACTGTTTTGCCAAAGCGTTGTTCTAATTTCTTACTTAGTTCCTCACTACCTGCCGCAATATCTCTTGCCGCACACACTGCTTTATATATATAATCATCCAAATCAAATGGCGCATTGAACACTGCCATGGTCGCATCTCCGATGAATTTATCCAAGGTACCACCATTGTTAAAAATAGACTGCGTAGTCAATGCCAGATATTCATTGAGAATCTCAACCACCTGCTCTGGCTCCAATCCCTCTGACATAGGGGTAAATCCTCTGATATCCACAAAGAGCACCGCAATGTGTCGATTTTCTCCACCCAACACAATCTGGAAATCACCTTGCTTTGATATATCTTCTACTACTTGTGGAGCTACATATTTTTTAAATGCCGATACAATCTTTCTTCTCTTAAAAATCTCTTTCAGATATTCCTTTATCAGATTATAAATATAAATCAGCATAACCCATAAAGGTAAATCAATGACACCCACTACCAGTCCCTTCATATAGAGACCTTTTGCAATGAGAACACCTGCTACTAAGATACCAAAGGTTATAATAGTCGTTGGTACTATTCTCATTTTGTTACAGAATATATAATACAACACTACCAAGACGGTCACTACAATTGCATACAGCAGAATGTTTGCCATCTCACCTGTCTTGCCTTCCATCAATGCTTCTACAATGTTGGCGTGAATCTCCACTCCGTACATCTGGGCACCCTTTTGGATTGCTACATTGTAGGCGTCCTGCATTCCTGGTGCATAGGCACCTACCATCACAATAGAACCTGCAAAAGCTCTGGTATCCACTGTTCCATTCAATACATCCACCAAGGAAAGCACTTCATAAGCACCACTTTTTCCAGAAAAGCTGAATGCAAACATATTATTATCAAAAGTCTTAGGTACTACAAGCTCTGACCCTGTTACTTCACAATATTTGCGATAAATCGCCATAGAAAGGGAATCAATGATTTCATCTCCATAATCCGCAGTCAGCATGGCATAACGAATATAACCATCCTTATCCTGTACCGTATTGGCAAATCCATAAGAAGATGATGCACGCAAAGCATCATAAGGATATTCCACCATTTCTATATGTGTATCATTTACTCGCAGGCTCTTATCCTCTGTCAAATCCACCTTGGTACGATATACCATATTTGCTGCGGTAATTACATTTCCTGCTTCCTCACTCATTTGCGCAAAATAGGTATCACTAGCTTCATCCACTTCCCCAATGTACATCATATCGAATGCGATAACCGCTGGTTTATACGCCTCATCTTGGTTCAATAGCTCTACTAACTTACCAGGTATCTCTCGATTCCAAGTCTTAAGATCACCATATACTTCCAATGTCTTCTCATCAATGGCAATAATCTTAATATTCTTATTGGTAACTGTAAGATCCTGATACAGTGGATCCGCTACCAGCTTATCCACGGAGTATAATACCTGAAAATAACTCATCAGGAATGTCATTATTGCTATGGATATTCCAACTGCGATAAAGAGCCTTTTTTGTCTTTTTGCATTCATGTATTTTTATCCCCCACCTTTTTGATTATGTATTATTTCTCGCTTCCCATCTATAAAATCATCTTAATTCTCTTTGACAATTCTGTTCACGAATCTCTCGCTATGTGGCAAAAAGAATCCCGCAACTGGACCCACTAGAAATGCACAAATTATAGTGCCCATTCCCCATACACCACCTAATAAGAATCCAATTACTACAAAAGTTACATCTGTCAACACACGAACAATACTGAATTTCTTATGTGTTTTATCACTAAGTACCACTGCCACCAAATCATTGGGACCTGTTCCCGCATCGGATTTGATAACAATAGACATGCCCAAGGCCAGAATGACACAAGCAAGAATCTCCAATACTATTTTTATTCCTAAAGGATAAGAACCTATGGATAATGGTGTCAAAATCATGGTAAAGAAATCAATAATCGGCCCACCAAACACCATGCAGAGCACCGTACCAATCTTAACGTAACCTCTATCTACAATTAACAAAGTCACAATAATCATAAGGCTTATTACAATATGAACGTTTCCGTGGGTTAAGAGAGGATGATTTATTACCGCTTCTAATCGACGGAACACCCCTTGTACCAGCACATTAAAAGGATCTGCCCCCAAATCTACAAGCAAATAAAGAGTCACACCAAAATGGGCAATGATGAGACCGATTAATAAGATGATACAGCGTAGTAATTTGTTTTTTACTAATTTGTGCATGGCAGCTCCTTCCTTTTGTAAATTATTTATCATTGATATATGCTACTTTTTCATATTTTTAAGTCATCTTCCATCTCCAAGATTATAATAATTATACCATTGTTTGCGATTTCGTAAATATTTTAAACCCTTTTCATTTGACTATACCAAAAGAAAAAGGCACTATTTGAATCATCAAATAATGCCTTACCATATCTTACTGCAAATCTTTGGTATAGTAGTCGTTCTCTATATACTCTCGTTCCAGCCATCTGCTATCTACCACTTCTTTTCCCTGAGTCAGGGTAAGCAACTCACGGAAATTATTCTGATACATATCCTCATACTCTTTCTTATAACCAATCAATGCACCTTTGTTCTTGCGGGCAATGAGACGCATAATAAAACGGCTCGCCATATCAGGATTACCATATTTTTTCTTCATTACTACGTTCAGCGCATAATTTTCTGCGTCATTGGTATAGATTTGCAAAAATGTAGCAGCTTGTACTTTCTCTGGATACACCCACACAATATCCTTAATAGGAATCACATGTATCTTACAGTTCTTCCCATTAAAGCAAATGGCATCAGAACACAATACAATATTGCCCATTCTAGGTATTCTAGCTGTCTCTCTATCAAAACGTTCTGAGTCAAATCCCGCTATCTGTTGCAATTTATCCTTGGATTTGTAATAATTCACCAACATGAATACTACAAAAATCATTATGGCAATAAATGCAACAAAGCAAAAGAATGAAAAGCAGATAATCAATACAATTGCATCATCCATAGACTGATTCATTAGTCCAAATACCACAGCTACAACTAAAATCGTTCCTATAAAAAGTATCGTCCACAGAAAAGACCACAATTCTCCTAATAATCTTTTGAAATTCTTCATATGCGCCACTCTTTATGCAAAAATTGCTGCTGATAAAAGAATGAACGCAAATAATAATATAAGGAATCCTACGATAGTTAAAATACTTAAGATTACCTTTACAGCAGTAGACATTTTAGATTTAACGATTGCTCCAACCACTGCCGCTCCTGCAAGACAAATAGCACCACCAATAATGCCAAATAACTTGTACAAAAGAACAGTACCTACAATGGTTAGAATTCCTGCTGCCTTTCCTTGCTTTTTCTCAGGCTTTGCCTCTACCTCTACGGTACCATTGGTTGCGATTGGGTCCACATAAGTGCCCCCATTCATTGGATTTGTCATTTGTTGATCCATTGTTACTCCTCCTCATTTGTTTTTAATTAATATCTTTGACATAAAGATATTTTACCCTTCCGTGAGATTGTAACATATGATGACAAATATTACTATTTTTTTCTATTTTTTATAAGATAAATATCATACACAAAAATCACAAAAATCGCTGTTGCTGCTAAAACCGCAAGCATAAACCAAAGAAAAGAATCTGTATTTTTTCTCACGATTGCAACTTCATTTAATGCATAGCTATCCTTAAACTTATACACATCTATACGTTGCCCTACTTCCAGTTCCATATATTCGGAATGATTTCCCGTTATCGTTTCCACACTTCCATCGTCAAATGCTACCTTAAACTTATATGTAGTATAAGATGTTTCCCCAGAATCCACATCTGCATCCTTATATATCAAAGTTCCTGTGAGAATTTCAATATTATCCTCTATTATCGCTGCAGTATCCTTTTCCATTTGCTCCATTCTATCAATTGCATAATTGGCGCATTTTACACACAATACAATTGATAGAATAGATACCAGCAACTTCTTACCTATACTATATTTTTTCATACACTAATTCTTTTGTCCATCCTGTTTCTCTGATTCTTTTTTACTTCATTACAGGGTCATCTGCATAGTTAGATATTGTTCCTTGATAAGAACGATAAACCTTTGTCACTATTTCGTCCTTAAAAAAGATCGAAATCGGTAAACTGGATTTCTCATCATCCTTTTTTATAGTAATTATATTTCCTATATGTTCCGAATCACTGTCATCGTATTGGAAAGCATAAGGCCCTATTCGATATTCCTCGGAATTGTTAGGAAGCGATACTATTTCCTCATATAAACCATCTTCATACGAATTTAGAAAATCTTTAACGTTATCTCCAGGCATAATATTATTGCTTGTTATCCCTGGACATTCGCCTTCAATGTGTAAATTAACATTAAGATATCCTTCTTTATTTACTATAACTTCAATAATACTCGTTCCTTTGCTACTATCATATTTGTAACCCTGACACAAAGGCTCTCCCTCTTCTGTTATAGGATAGATAGTTGCAATTATCTCCTTGTAGCATTCATCCTCATAATAATTGTAAATGGCCCCTAGTTTAGTTCCTTTCAGCACAGTAAAACAATCGTCCTCAAAATCTCCTATCAAAAATCGTCCTTGTTCAATGTTAAATAATTCCAGCCATTCATTAACAGACATCGTAGCCACATCAGTGCCATTTATATAAAAATCGAATGCCTCTAAATAATAGATAGACGATTCTGTGCTTATATCATCATTCAAAGTAATTTCACCATACACATATAACGAAATCCAATCTACTACTTCGTCCTTAATAAAATATGAGACACTAATATTGCGATTACAAACCTCCAACACATCATATGTATAGTCTGAAATGGCAGTTGTATAATGTCGAACATACCATCCATTCTCAGCAACAATCTCTTTGTCGTCGAGGAATTTATTCCATGAACCCTTTTTACAAGATTCAAAGTATTCTTTCACATTGTCACCAATATTTAAAAATGAAGTACTAAATTCTTCGCCCATATCAGCTCTAATATCTATCTTGGTCAAGTTACCGTTCTCATCAAACAATATTTGAGTAGTTCTATCTCTATCATTGTTGTATGTTACATAAGAGCTAAAATTACCCTTATTCTCATAATTCAAATAACTATGAGTCACCTCGTAATCTCCGATAGGAAATGTCGTGTAGATATAGTCACCTTCACCGAGCTCATTTAATGAAAAAATATATTTTTCCCATATAGGACGATTGACTCCAAGGAGATTTACACCAAAAAATTCCATGGTAATCTCATCTGGTATGGAAATGTCGGCTTTTTTGGCACCTAAGACGGCAGAACCATCTCCCAAGCTCATCTGTCCAGCACATGCTGTACAACAAACGCAAAGCATAATACATAATACACTTGAAAAAAGCTTTTTTGTATTTCTTTGAAACCACATATTATATACCTCCTCAAATAAGAATCTACAATATACCTTTTCATAATTAGTTTACTTCTTTAAAAGAGTTTCTAGATATCGGTGCGACATAACAATGCAACTGCCTCACAATGTACAGTCATGCCGAACTGGTCTACTCCGCGAACCTTTTTGAGTTCATATCCGCTATCGCACAGTACCTTCAAATCTCTAGCTAAGGTAGCAGAATCGCAACTTACATACACAATTCGCTCTGGCTTCATCTGGAGCATAGTTGCAAGACACGCCTCGTCACACCCCTTGCGTGGAGGGTCCACTACAATGACGTCTGGGTGGAGCATGTCTATCTGGGTTGAATTCCGACTTCCCTCACTGCCGTAAGCAGCAACCTTACTCATCTTCTCATAGAATTCCGGCAATACTTCCTCTGCCTTTCCTACGAAGAATTCCGCATTAGTAATACCATTGCGAACTGCATTTTCCTTGGCATCTTCAATTGCCTGAGGGATGATTTCTACACCGTATACCTGCTTTGCTTTGTCAGCAAGGAATAGGGAGATGGTTCCAATACCACAGTACAAATCCCATACGGTCTCCTTACCAGTAAGTCCTGCGTATTCCAAAGCAAGACTATATAACTTCTCTGTCTGGACAGGGTTTACCTGATAGAAGGACAGAGGAGATATCTTGAAGGTAAGAGCATGTCCTGTAAAAGGATAGCCCTCTTCCTGCATATTTCTTACATGAATGGTATCTGTAATGGTTGGACTTCCCCAAAGGGTATGAATCTCCTTACCCATAATCACATTGGTCTTCTCTGTATTAATGCTTACAGAGATACTGGTCATTCCCTTAATCTGCGCTAACTTGCTAAGAAGTTCTCCTTGATTAGGAAGGAATTCGTTGTTATTCTTCTGAACTCCACTTGCTGTATAAGCTAATTTTTCTGGCTTTTTATTAATGATAAGGCACACCATAACCTCGCCACTGGTAAAACCAGTACGGATCAACACATGACGCACTAATCCCTTGCCAGTCTCCTCATCATAAGCAGTGACCTTATTTTCTTTCATATAATCAAGAATGGTCGTGAGAATCTCTTCATTCTGCTCTACACCAAGATAACAATTGGTATTGGGAATAATTGTGTGAGTTCTACCTGCATAAAAGCCTGTAATGATATTGCCCTCTTTATCACAACCTACTGGATACTGGGCCTTATTTCGATAGTGGAAAGGTTCCTCCATCCCCACAATTGGGTCCATACGCTGTGCAATATATTCTGGATCAAAGCCACCAATGCGAATTAGGTTATTGGTAATCTTCTCCTGCTTGAATTCCAACTGCTTTTCATAAGAAAGTGCCTGAATCTGGCATCCACCACATTGTCTATGATAAGCACATTTTGGCTCCACGCGAAATGGAGAAGGGGTGATTACCTTCTCCAAACGTGCATAAGCGTAATGCTTTTTACTCTTTATAATCTTCGCCTCTACCGTATCACCAATGACAGCATCTTTGATAAACAAGGTAAAACCATCCACCTTGCCAATGCCTTCTCCATCTGTTCCGATATCTTCGATTGTTACCGTCACACGATCATTTTTCTTGTATTCCATAGTGTTTATTATCCTTATTCCTTTTCTTCCTTGAATTGAAAACATTTTCTAAGGAAAAAAGCAAATTACATTTATCCGTTCACAATTTTCAATGCCTATTACATATCTTTATAAAAATTAGTCTAATTTGGTAGCTCTTAAATTCGACTCAAATAAGCGATTATATCCTAACCAACCTTGATTATCGCTGTTATTCTCTAAAATTTCCTTGAAGGTCTCCATCTTTGCATCGGTATCATCCGCATAATTAAGTGCTAATGCCTCAATAATTGCAGGAATCTTAGGAGAACCATACTCATATTTTCCATGATGAGCTAAAATACAATGCTGAACCTGAGTCAACAATCCATGAGGAAATCCCTCTATTCTAGCAGCTCTTTCTGCTACCATCTGACTACACATTACAATATGACCAAGTAACTGGCCGTCATCTGTGTAATCATTCTCAGGAAAAGCGGAAATCTCAAGAGTCTTTCCAATATCATGACACATAGCAGCTGTTAACAACAAATCTCTCTTCAAAATAGGATATGCAGTGCAATAATAATCACAAAGCTTTGTTACACTCAAAGTATGCTCCAATAAACCACCAACAAATCCATGATGAACGGTCTTTGCTGCAGAAGAATTACGGAATTCCTTTGCAAAATTCTCATCTTTCACAAAGAATTCTTCCAACAACTTTCTATAATGTACATTCTGAATGCTCTTGATGATTCCAAGAAGTTCATTGTACATCTCATCAATATTCTTGGAGCTGATAGGCAGATAATCTGCTGGATTATATTCATCCTCACGACACACACGAATTCTTTTTACACTAACCTGTAATGCACCTGCAAAGCTACTTACATCACCATATACTTCTATGTAATCCAAAGCATCATACTCGCCTATGCCTGGATTGTTAGGCTCCCATACTTTTGCATCAATGGTTCCTGTCTTATCTTGTAAAATCACATTTTCATACGCTTTACCGTTTTTAGTAACTGCTGACTGTTTATGCTTACACAAATAAATATCAAATATGCGGTCGCCTTCTTTTAAATCCTTAATATATTTCATTTCTCTTCGGGGCAAAACTGCTGCCCTCTCCTTTCTATAACTCTTTTATCCTATTTAGCCTCTACCAGACCAATGCTCAACTTCATAGATTTGTATTCATCTTGAGATTGTCTCATTACAATACAATCCACATTCTGACCAACATCTAACTGCATCAATAATGTGGTATATTCCGAATAGGTTAATAATGATCTACCACCCATGCCTATAATAACATCTCCTTGTTGAATACCCGCCAACATTGCTGGAGAATCCATCTCTACTTCTTTGACATAAGCTCCATAAGGAACGCCTAATTCTTCATGAGCTTCTCTAGTTACATCTACACCACTAATTCCCATATAGGCAGCTTTTTTACCATTGGACATCTTTTCAATACGTTTCTTTAATTCGGTAATTCCATAAGCTTGTAACATGGAACCCATATCTGTATCTTCATTATTTGTTGATATGATTCCCACTACCTGTCCGTACATATTAAATAACACGCCATTGGCTTTCTCACTTCCTACAATATCTGTTTGCAAGAATTTGTAATTAGTATCTGCGCGTGGTGCCTGCTGATTCACAGCAGTAATCATACCTATACCAATAGATCCTTTACTTCCCATAGGACTACCTACTGCTACCACTGGTGTTCCAATAATATTGTTAATATTTGAACTTCCTAGATGTGCAATAGTTAATTCATTCTCTAATAATCCTGGCGAAATTTCTTCCAATTTTACAGCATAAACAGCTAACCCTGTAACACTATCCATTTCCTTTACAGAAGCGTTTACTTTCGCTTCATTAAAAAATGTTAGCGTCAAGCTTTCTGCTTCACTGACTGGTTCATACTCTGCTAATACCAAAAGCTCTTTTCCATTATTTGCAATAATAACACCAGATACCTGTTGCTGGCTTTCCTGTACAGTATCTAACCAGTCTACACTAGAAGTAACACCCGTAATGGTAACCATACTACGATTTAATTCGTAGATATACTCATTGACCGAACTATATAATTGCTTATAGTTATTAATATCCAAAATATGCTCTGAGAAAATTTCTGCAATCTGTTCTTCTTCCAAAATAATAGTTTCCGAGGTAAGCTCTTCTTCCTGAATGTTCTCATTCTTCATGTTGTCTTCCAGCATCTCTTCTGGCGACATTTCTTCCGAGTCTTCTGGAAATACTACCATCTGAGGTTCTTCTTCAGGATATAGAAGATTACTAAACACTGGCTCAAGCACCAAGAAAGTAAGGCACGCAATTAAACCAAATATCACCGCCATAGAAGCCGTAATAATAGTACGCCTTACTAATTTTTTCTTATTAACTGGACGTTCTTTTATCTTTTCTACAATAAAGTTGTTTTGAAAATCGTTCGCCAAATCATTTTGATCTCTTTGATTTAACTCGGACATATTCTATTAACCTCTCTATCCCATAGGTTGCTGCCAAGGTCACCCAAGGCAAATTATTATATAGTTGCTTATTCTGTGCTTCCCACATTAACAAAAAAAGAAATAATCCAAAAATAGAAACATATACCCAAAAAGCAATGGGGTCTACTTTGTAATTTACCATTTGCATCAAAGCACCACATGCCATCCATATAAGTATGGCAAAAAAGAAACTGGTAGACAAACAAGTATATTTCCAATAATAATCTCCATATTCAGAGAAGGCTTCCGTCAACAGATTCTCCCTATATGGATATATAATAGAAGTAGCACTAATATCCCCTGAACCAAATATCCTAGACACCTTCTGAGTGATATGATTTATATCAAATAAATTAGGCATATACTCCTGCATTTTATCATGGCACATTTCTTTGCGAACTTCTATATTGTCTGCATTCATCAGCTTCAATGCAAACTCCTCATTAGCCGCATAACTTCCATCACCATTCATTCCAATAGTCAACCAATATTCAATCGGCATCTGCATCTTGTATTCCATATTAGCTGATGGATACCCATCATTATAAAAAGATATTCCCACAAGTACAACTACAAAACTAATAACAAATAGTACATAATCCTTCATTTTATAAAGAATCTTATTAATCGTACAACTTTCTCGCAAAAGAGTTATCAATTTATATATACCAAATGCTATTAATGGAATAGCCGTTGTTACTTTAATAGATGCCCCCAATCCAATAATGGCTCCTGCTACCAAACAGAAAAGAATGCCAGATTTTTTCTTGTTTTCTATAGCATATAACAAAAGAGAAAATCCAATTATTCCAAGACCAAAACTAAGCTGGTCAGAATAAAATGAAGTTGTATTACTCCAAATAGGAGTCCATAAGGAATATATAACAACTGTCATCCATGTAAATTCATAAGATTTGCCACTCATTTTTAAAGCAAAATAATAGGTACTTATTAAAGAAAACCCTACACATAGCACATTAATTATCAATATGAAGGGATAAGTATCTGTCAGTCCAAATCCCATACCAAGCTTCATATAAAAAGAAAGTATTGTCATGGCACTAGTATTATTAGTCCACCTAGCAAAATACTCCCAATTGGTAACATCTAAACCGTTGGCAAGATTCCATGCTGCATCATATACACTCTGATAATCCGTGACAGGTTCATTACGGATGAGCATGCTTATTACAAAAATAAATACACCATACAGACATGTATATATATATATACCTCTGTTAGATAATTTAGCTATGTTTACATTGGCTTTTTCTAATTTAGTCATCAGAAAATGAATTATTAAACGGCAAACTACCAACATTACCAGCCACACAATAGTAAATAAACACATTCTACTTGGAACCAGATTGTTCTGTGGTTTCTGCAAAACCACACTTATTATCACTATAAAAAATATAAAACAGAAAAACCAAAAGGCTTTTTCTATAAAGTTAGCCACTTTCCTCATTTTATGTACCTCTTTTTATAACAAACTCGTAAACACACATTTTGTACTCATTGTGTATTTCACAGATATTTGAGATAAGAACAGATTAAACCTATTGCTTTGTTATTGTACATTTGTTTTTTTGCTCGCGTATATCTTACCACACATAACCCTTAAATACCATACCTTCATCCCTATGTATTCCTTGCGAATGCCCATTATTTCGTATATAATTAATTGAATATCATTATTCTAGTTTAATAAAAATAAAGGAATTTTATCATGAATCAAAAGGTTTTAAAAACTTTAGAATATAACAAAATCATTGAACTACTTGTAGACAAGGCTGATTCAGAACCTGGTAAGAAAATGTGCCAGCAATTGGTACCTTCCGTGGACCTAGAAGAGATTCGCAAGGCTCAATTAGAGACCAAAGACGCTCTTTCACGCCTTTTCAAAGTAGGAAGCACCTCCTTTGGTAGTAATAAGGACTTAGGTTTTACCCTTCGTTCTCTAGAGGTAGGCAGTACTGCCTCTGCTTCCGAATTGTTAAAGATAGCTCGTCTCTTAGATAATGTAAATCGTATCAAGACTTACGGACGTAAAGACAGGCAGGATACTCCTGACGATAGCTTAGACATTTATTTCGAGCAATTATCCCCTTTGACCCAGCTTGCTAATGAGATTACTCGTTGCATTCTCTCAGAGGATGAGATTGCAGACGATGCCAGCCCTACTTTAAAAAGCATTCGTCGCTCAATGTTGTCTACCAATGACAAAATTCATTCGCAACTAACATCTATGCTGAATGGGGCATATCGTACTTACCTTCAGGATGCTGTTATTACTATGCGTAACAATCGTTATTGCATCCCTGTTAAAGCGGAGTATAAAAGTCAAGTTCACGGTATGGTTCACGATCAGTCTGCTACAGGCTCTACCTTTTTCATTGAACCTGCTGCCGTTGTGGAATTAAATAATCAATTAAAAGAACTTGCCCTAAAGGAACAGGAAGAGATTGAAGTCATTCTTGCCACCTTAAGTGCGCAGGTAGCAGAGCATACTGAAGAAATTGCTTTGAATCAAAAGACCATGACTTTGTTGGATTTCATTTTTGCCAAAGCAAAGCTTGCTATGGATCAAAATGCAACAGAGCCTATATTTAATACCGACCATTATATCAATATACGCAAGGGACGCCATCCTTTGTTGGACAAGAAAAAGGTAGTTCCTATTGATATTCATTTAGGAAAAGATTTTGACTTACTTATTATCACTGGCCCCAACACCGGTGGTAAGACTGTGTCCCTGAAGACTGTTGGTCTCTTTACTTTGATGGGTCAATCTGGTCTACACATTCCAGCATTAGACCGCTCTGAACTATCTATTTTTACAGAAGTCTATGCTGATATTGGTGATGAACAGAGTATTGAGCAAAGTCTATCCACATTTTCATCCCATATGACTAGTATTGTCCACATTTTGGCACATGCAAATGAGGATTCTCTGTGTTTATTTGATGAGCTTGGTGCTGGTACTGACCCTACGGAAGGTGCCGCCCTTGCCATTGCTATTTTGAATCATCTTCACGATAGAGGTATTCGCACTATGGCCACTACCCATTATAGTGAGTTGAAGATTTACGCTCTTTCTACTCCTTTTGTGGAAAATGCATGTTGTGAATTCAGTGTAGAGACCTTGCAGCCTACCTATCGTTTATTAATCGGCATCCCAGGTAAGAGTAACGCTTTTGCCATTTCTTCTAAATTGGGTCTGTCCGATGAGATTATCAATGCAGCAAAAGAACAAATTAGCAAAGAGGACGAAAGCTTCGAGGATGTTATTGCAGACTTAGAACAGAGCCGTCTTACCATTGAAAAAGAACAAAAAGAAATTGCGGAATACAAAGAGAAAATCCGTACTCTTCAAGAACAGCTACAGCATAAGAACGAGAAGATCGATCAAGCAAAAGACCGAATCTTACGCGAAGCTAACGAACAAGCTCGAACTATTTTGCAGGAAGCAAAAGAAGTGGCTGATGAAACCATTCGAGACTTTAACAAGGTTAATCAAGGTGCAGATATCAAGGATTTGGAGCGTAAGAGACAAAAGGTACGTGACAAGATTAGCGAGAAGAACAGCAAGCTAACCTTGAACACTAAGAAGAACGAACCTGCCCGCAAGACCATTGATCCTAAGAAGCTTAAAAAGGGCGACAGTGTCAAGATTATCTCTATGGGATTAAAAGGAACGGTATCTACCCTACCAGATGCGAAGGGTAACCTATTTGTACAATGCGGTATTATCCGTACCCAGACTAATATCAATGATTTAGCATTTGCAGAGGAACAGACCATTACTGCTCCTTCACTACAGCGTACCAATACTGGTAAGATTAAGATGTCTAAGTCCTTCTCAGTATCTACTGAGATTAACTTACTTGGCAAGACTGTAGATGAGGCTATCTCTTCTCTAGATAAATACTTAGATGATGCTTACTTAGCACATCTTCCAAGTGTGCGTGTAGTACATGGTAAAGGAACTGGTGCTCTCCGCAGTGCTGTTCACAGCCATCTAAAGAGATTAAAATATGTCAAAGAATTCCGTTTGGGTGAATACGGTGAAGGCGATGCAGGCGTTACCATTGTAACCTTCAAATAACATCAAGAAAGGGGCTAACATGGCAAATAAACAAAGAATACTAATCGTAGATGACGACAACAATATTGCGGAGCTTATCTCCCTCTATCTAATTAAAGAATGCTTTGAGACCATGATTGTAAATGACGGTGAATCCGTTATGCCTGCTATGGAATCTTTTCAGCCAAATCTAATTCTGTTGGATTTAATGCTTCCGGGCATTGACGGTTATCAGGTATGTCGTGAGGTTCGTGCAAAATATTCTGTGCCTATCATTATGCTTTCTGCTAAGGGCGAGGTCTTTGATAAAGTCCTGGGTCTGGAATTAGGTGCCGATGATTATATTGAGAAACCTTTTGATTCCAAGGAATTGGTAGCTCGTGCAAAAGCAGTCCTACGTCGTTATAAACCAGTAGTTGCTACTCCAGAAGTATCCACCGAGAAATGCGTAGAATACTCCGATTTATCTATTAACTTGACCAATTACTCTGTAATGTACATGGGACAGAATGTGGATATGCCACCAAAGGAATTAGAATTATTATATTTCCTTGCTTCTTCGCCTAACCACGTATTTACCAGAGAACAGTTATTAGACCAAATCTGGGGTTATGAATACATCGGTGACACTCGAACCGTAGATGTTCATATTAAACGTCTTAGAGAGAAAATCAAGGATCACGATAACTGGAAGATTTCCACTATTTGGGGTATCGGATATAAATTTGAAGTGCGTAACTAATTTGGAGATTCTATCATATGAAAAGAACACTATATTCTAAGTTTGTGCTTGCATATGTTATATTTGGTATTTTTGGTTTTATCATTGTCACCACCTTTGTTCCAAGTATGACAAGGGAACAGCTAGTTCGTGAAAAGGCTGGTGACCTCTATTCTGAAGCAACCCTGATTGCTAATACCTATGCAAGCGGACTTTATACAAGTGAGACTAGTCTAGAGACCGTTAAGACGCAACTGGATTCTCTAGCCGTATATTTGAATTCCATCATTCGAATCATCAACCCTTCTGGACGTTTGGTTCTAGATACCAATGAGCCTTTAAATGTGGAAGACGTTGTAATGATTGAGAATTTTGATCCTACACAGACCAGTGGTTCCTATTATATTGTGGGAGATTTCTTTGGTAATTTTGAAGAAGATGTGTTAAGCGTTCTCGCTCCCATTACCTCAGATTACAAGGTAAAGGGATATGTGGTTATTCATTGTAAAATGGCAGATATTGAGGAATCTTGTAATAGCTTACTTAATATCTCCTATATTACTCTTGTGATTTTGTTTTTGTTATCACTAATTATTTTAATATTTTTTACGGAAATCGTATATGTTCCACTTCGCAAAATTACTTACGCCACGGAGCAATACGCTGCCGGCAACATGCACTACGAATTTCAAGTAGAAAGTGAAGATGAAATTGGTTATCTGGCAGCCAGCCTAAACTTCATGGCAAGCGAAATTGCCCGTACCGAAGACGATCAGAAAAAATTTGTAGCCAATGTATCTCACGACTTCCGCTCTCCACTGACCTCTATCCGAGGCTATCTGGAAGCTATGATTGATGGAACCATTCCACCAGAGATGTATGAAAAATACTTAAACATCGTATTAAATGAGACCGATCGATTAACAAAGCTAACTAATAGCCTGCTGACATTGAATAACTTGAATACTAAGGGTATGCTGCTAGATAAAACGGATTTTGACATCAATCAAGTTATCCGCAATACTGCAGCATCTTTTGAAGGAACTTGTCGCAAGAAAAAAATTGCAATTGAATTGGTTCTTACCGATGATGAAATGTATGTTAATGCTGATATGGGCAAAATACAGCAGGTTCTCTACAACCTGATTGATAATGCCATCAAGTTCAGCCATGACAGTTCTATCATTAAGATTGAGACGTCTCAAAAGAAAAATAAATTGTTTGTATCTGTCAAAGACACGGGAATCGGCATTCCAAAAGAAGATTTAAAATTTATATTCGACCGCTTTTATAAATCCGATTCTTCTCGTGGTAAAGATAAAAAGGGAACTGGACTTGGTCTCTCCATCGTAAAGGAAATCATCCACTCCCATAACGAACACATTAACGTAATTAGCACAAAAGGCGAGGGAACGGAATTCATCTTCTCCCTGCCACAGGCAAAAGAACAAAATGACGAGGACTAGGGCCTCGTCATTTTATTTTCTTTATCTTCATCAATACTCCCCTAACAGGCTTATACAACACCATCATTACCACAAAATTCCCTACTCCATGTACAATATCCCACGGTATACCGGCTACCCACCAGGTAAAGCCTGCATAAAGTCCGTTAATGATTCCACCATCACCTGTTCCAATTACCACATATGGGATGGAACACATGAATCCATAAGCTAAGCCAAAGGTTGCTGATAGAATGCTCCAGAACCATACAGATTCTTGTTTTCTCCATATCCATGCGATTAGTACGAGTAATGGCCATACATAGAGGTACATTACCCACCATAGGCCAAAGCCGTAGATAGTTCCTTCTATGAGAATGAATACTGGCACTACAAATACGATTTTCCACCCCAAAAATAGAGTAAACATGATTAACCAGAAGCTGGTTAACTCTATATTTGGAAGGAAGGTAAAAGCTGCCTTGCAGACTTCAATGACTGCCACCATCATTCCCATTAGACATATATCGTATATTGAGATTGAACTTCTTTTTTCTTTATTCAATATCTTATCCTCTTATGAATCAAATGAAGCTTATCATCATTATCCTATATTAGAATGTAGTGTATGTAATAGTGAAATCATCCCCATCCATAACAGGTTGCTCAGAGATACCGTAGTTGCAGTATTCTCCGTTAACTGAGAATGCCCAATAAGCACTGTCTGTATTAAAGTCAGCTTTCTCACCATTTATAGAATCTACTGCTTTACCATACTGACCATCGGTAGCTGTAAATTCCAAACCTTCAGCCTCTTCCATTGCTTGTTCAAGATATTCGGCATCGGTAGTTAATTCATATACTGTTGATTCCTGTGCTTTATTCACTACCTCAATTGTGATTGATTTGCTACCTGCAACTGGCTTTGCACCAAACATTGAGTAAACTACTGCTAAAGCAGCAATTACTACTACTAGAATGCCTACACCAAGTAGGGCTTTTTTGTTGAATTGTTTCTTCTCTGTCATTTATTAATCCTCCTTAAATATGCTTAGCAATAGAATTTTGCTTGCAAAATTCCTGTGCCGAGCGTGGTCGCATTTGCGACATTTTTCGCCTCACGCGAGTGCACATCCTCGCGGAGCGTTTTGTTTTATAAGTTTCTTATAAAACAAAAAACTCCTGTTTATCACAGGAGTTACACACAAAATAGCACAAGCCATATAGCTTGTCTCATTCTGCATTAACCAAATCCTCGTGGTCTAAAGTTCTAATCATAGGCAGGTCTTCTGACTTAAGTATCCACACTTTGTTTCCTCTTCCCAGGTAATTATCCCCAGTGAGCATTAGTTATAAACAAAGCTCCACTATTACAGCGACGGGTTCGTGCAGGACTCACACCTGCTTCCCTTTTCACCAAAGCCTTATATAAAATATATCTTTGGCACCTATAATGTTTATTTAATTAACGAGTTCAGTGTAACACACTCACTTTGAGATGACAACTCTAATTTTAACCCCCTCGAATTCGATGGGTTTAAAATTTTCAATATACTAAAATCATTCTCTCACAGAATACACATACGCATTCCCTTGCTTTCCCACTCGCTCCACTGTACCTACATGATACAAGATATTCAGTGTCACCGATGCCAACGAATTTGTAATATGCGCCGCCTTAGCGAACTGCTTTACCGTAAATTCTTCTGGCAATTCATAAGGAACAAATTGCATATAATCTTCCAAACAATTTATTTCTACCTCTTCTACAATCTGCATTGGTATGCGGTCGTATCTGGTAGAGCCTTTCTTCTTATCCTTACTCCAACCATTGAGAAGCTTGTATTCCTCCATATCCAAAAGTACAGGTTTTAATCTCAGATTAGGCTTCAACAGATGCATCTTAATCTTATATAATTCTGGGAATATCATATAAGGATTACCTTTCTTGGGAGACTTGCGCCTTTGGCTCAATTCTCCGCTATCCTCATCTATCCAGATAAGCCATTTTTCCCTAGGAATAGGGTAGACGATAGTAACTGGATAGAGAGGCAGAAAGGCTTCCAACTTATCTCTAAGCTTATTAAATTGTCTAGTCTGAATCTCGATGATTTCGCCATCTGCATAGATATCAGCCACATAATTCTCAATAGGAATCTCTTGTTTATCCTCATCAGGTTCATAGTAGTTCTTCATAATTGCATGAACTGTTTTCTCTGACAAAGTACCGATTCCCAAACGCTGTCTGTCTACACCGATTATTTTGTTTTTTGCTTCCTCAAATCTCTTTTGGTCAGCCATCGTGTGTTCCTCTCACCGATTTTTCATCTATCTGCGACAATTTTATAAGCTTTATTATGCGGTTGCTTCCTGTACCTTATCCTTAGCATATAACATCTTTAAAATAATAGGAGTTGATATACTTGATACAATAATTAATAAAATAACTGCTGTGAAGTATTCCGAAGACAACATACCAACTGCCAATCCCTTTTGAGATACAATCAGTGCAACTTCACCTCTGGTCATCATACCTACACCAATTTTAATTGCATCATAACCCTTGAATCCACATAATCTAGACATCAGTCCACAACCGATAATCTTTGTAATCAATGCTACTACAATGAATGCTACTGCAAACAATAAGATTCCACCATCTACACTACTGATGTCAGTTTTTAATCCAATACTTGCAAAGAAAATAGGACCAAATAACATGTAAGAATTGATATCAATCTTTTCTTCAATATATTCAGAGTCTTTGATAGAACAAAGAATAATACCTGCTACATATGCACCTGTAATATCAGCAATGCCAAAATATACTTCTGCTATGTAAGAAAAAGCAAAACACATAGCCAATGATATAATTGGGATTCTTCTGGTATGTGGGTAACGGTTATCAATTTTTTTAGCTATTTTGTAAGATATAAATCCAAATACAAGAGCAAACGCAAAGAATAATAAAGTATTCACAACAACCATTCCTGGGTTAGAATCAGGATTTTTGAATCCAATTACAAAAGTAAGTACTATAATGCCAATTACATCATCAATAATAGCAGCACTTAAAATAGTAGTTCCTATTTCACCTTTTAATTTACCAAGTTCTTTTAATGCTTGAACAGTAATACTTACACTGGTTGCAGTCATAATTACACCGATAAATACTGCCTTGTAGAATTCATCAGACCCCCATGGAGACATTCCATAGAATCCCATATATAATAAAGAACCACCGATCAACGGAATAAATACTCCAGCACATGCAATTAAAAATGCCTTTGGACCAGTCTTCATCAAATCTTTCAAATTAGTCTCCAGACCTGCTGAGAACATTAATAGAATAACGCCAATCTCTGCCATTTGTACTAAGAAATCAGTCTGTTCTACTAAACCTAATACACTAGGACCAATTAAAATACCTGCAATAATTTCACCAACTACCTGTGGTGCTTTACATTTTCTTGCTACAATTGCAAAAAATTTTGCAAAAATAATAATAATAGCTAAATCTTTAAAAATTTCATAAGACATTTTTTCACATCTCCTCTACAAACACTAACAATCTACAATATTAATCCCTCATTATTTTATTTCATAATTTACAAATATCCACCCATTCTGCACCTGGACATGCACGCTCTAATTCTTCAAGTGTAAGCCTTACACAACTCATAGAATTACCAGCTGCAGGTAGCATTTTATCGAATCTTCTCATTGAATCATCCAGATATACTTTACATTTACCTGCAGGATTATCAAAAGGACATACGCCTCCAATAGCATGACCTGTGTATTCAATTACTTCCTCTGGTGAAAGCATCTTAGCCTTGGTACCAAACTTAGCCTTATATTTTTGATTATCAACTTTGGTATCACCACAAGTAACAATTAAAACAGCATGGTCTTCTACTTTAAAAGACAATGTTTTTGCAATCATTGCAGGAATCACACCTGCTGCATGTGCTGCTAATTCCACTGTTGCACTAGATTCAGTAAATTCTTCCACTTTTTCATCTAGATTAAACTGTTTTAGATAATTTCTGACTGACTCTACTGACATTTCTAATCTCCTTTCTTCTATTATTTATATCCACATGATATTATACACCTACATGTCAAGAGGGGATTCATTTATTCGTTAAATATACATTTTTGTATCATTGCGAACAAAAGAATCCCCTCGGGTATTACTTTATAAAATTATTCTTCCTCTTCTTCAACAGGTAAAGTTACTTCTTCATCATCAAAATTCTGAGGATGTCTCTCTTCCTCTGGAATATCTTCTAATGCATCATCTACATTATCAAATTCCTGATCGCCGTTAGATACTTTTTCTCTAACCTTAGCGATACTTGCAACTTTGATACCTTTTTCAAGATTAATCATTTTTACACCAGATGTAATTCTACCAAGTGTTGAAATATCAGCCATTCTTAACTGAATAATAATTCCTTCTGTGGTAATCATCATGATTTCATTATCATCTTTTACACACTTCATACCAACAACATCACCAGTCTTATCAGTGATCTTGTAGCACTTCACTCCCTTACCACCACGTTTCTGAACAGTGAATTCTTCTAAGTAAGTTCTCTTACCCATACCATTCTCAGATACGATTAATAAGGAATCTCCCTGACTCTGAAGCTGCATACCAATAATTTCATCACCATGAGATAGGTTCATACCAATAACACCCATAGATGATCTACCAGTAGATCTTACGTCAGTCTCCTTAAAACGGATACACATACCCTGTTTGGTTACTAAGAATATTTCACTATCTTTATCAGTAGTCTTAACTTCAATTAACTCATCATCATCTCTTAAGTTAATAGCAGTTAATCCGTTCTTACGAACATTAGCAAATTCCATCAGAGAAGTCTTCTTCACAGTACCATTCTTGGTTACCATGAATAAGTTTTTCTCATCATTGTATTCCTTAATAGGAATCATTGCTGTAATCTTCTCATTTGGAGCAAGCTGCAATAAGTTAATAATAGCAGTTCCTCTTGCAGTTCTTCCTGCTTCTGGAATCTCATATGCTTTCAAACGATATACTCTACCCATATTGGTAAAGAAATTGAGATAATGATGAGTAGTAGTCATCAACAAATCTTCAATATAATCGTCTTCAATGGTCTGCATTCCCTTAATACCCTTACCACCACGATTCTGTGCCTTGAAATTATCAACAGTCATCCTCTTGATATATCCAAGACTTGTCATAGCGATTACAGTATTGTCTCTTGGAATGAGATCTTCCATAGAGATATCAAACTCATCAAAACCAATCTTACTTCTTCTATCATCACCGTATTTATCAGCAACAAACTGGATTTCTTCCTTGATAACACCAAGTAATAATTTCTCATCAGCAAGAATAGCCTTTAATTCAGCAATCTTAATCTCTAATTCTTTGTGTTCGTTCTCAAGTTTTTCTCTCTCCAAACCTGTTAACGCACGAAGACGCATATCTACGATTGCCTGTGCCTGAACCTCAGAAAGTTCAAATCTCTCAATTAAGCGCTCTTTTGCTTCCTGAGTGGTCTTACTACTACGAATAATAGATATTACTTCATCAATGAAATCCAAAGCCTTCAATAGACCTTGTAAAACATGATCTCTTTCTTCTGCTTTATTTAAATCATACTTAGTTCTTCTAGTAACTACATCTTCCTGATGCTTTAAGTAATTTTTCAACATATCAAGAAGGTTCATTACCTTAGGCTCATTGTTAACAAGAGCCAACATAATAACGCCAAAAGTATCTTGTAACTGAGTATGTTTGTATAATTGATTCAAAATAACATTCGCATTAGCATCTCTACGAAGTTCGATTACTACACGAACACCTTCTCTGTTAGACTCATCACGAATATCAGTAATACCATCAATTTTCTTTAATTTAACAAGCTCTGCAATCTTAATAATAAGATTCGCTTTATTTACCATATATGGAAGTTCGGTAGCAATAATCTGGCTCTTACCATTAGGAAGAGTCTCTATATTAGTCACCGCACGCACGCGAATCTTACCACGTCCAGTTCTATAAGCTTCTTCACATCCTCTGGTACCAAGGATAAGACCTCCTGTTGGGAAGTCAGGTGCTTTTACGATAGAAAGTACTTCTTCTAATTCAGTCTCTCTATCTTCTTCTACCTTGTTATCAATAATCTTAACAACAGCACTAACAACCTCACGAAGATTATGAGGTGGAATGTTAGTAGCCATACCTACTGCAATACCAGTAGTACCATTTACCAAAAGATTAGGATATCTACTTGGTAACACAACAGGCTCTTTCTCTGTATCATCAAAGTTAGGTACAAAATCTACAGTATCTTTATTGATATCTGCCAATAATTCCATGGAAATCTTGGATAATCTTGCCTCAGTATATCGCATCGCAGCAGCACCATCGCCGTCCATAGAACCAAAGTTACCATGACCATCAACCAATGGATATCTGGTAGACCAATCCTGAGCCATATTAACCAATGCACCATAGATAGAACTATCACCGTGAGGGTGGTATTTACCCATGGTATCACCGACAATACGCGCACTCTTACGATGTGGCTTGTCAGGTCCATTGTTCAATTCAATCATAGAGTATAGAATACGGCGTTGAACAGGTTTCAAACCGTCTCTTACATCCGGAAGTGCACGAGATGCAATAACACTCATTGCATAATCGATGTAGAATGTCTCCATCCTCTCTTTGAGATCTACCTCTTCGATTTTATCTAATTCCACTTCCGTATTTTTATCAAAAATATCGTCGTTCATATATCCTCTTTCTGCCTAAGGCTACAATAGAAGTCTCTTAAATTGCGTCTATTGTCCTATATTAAA